>SKKJ01000376.1 GCA_007121575.1 Natronomonas sp. | reverse complement strand
TCCGAGAACGTTCAGTAGGCTAACAAGTACGAGGGCGAAGACGTTGCCACCACCGTAGGCGACGAGTGCGAGTCCGATAGCTGTAGCAATCGCAAGAATCGGCGCTGAGATCCGAGTACGGATCGACATACGTCACGTACAACGAGCGGAGAAATAGTCTCTGCGGAACAGATACTCAAATATTCGCACTATTGTTCGCCCTCGTGAAGGCTAGCGAGGATTTCGGGATCGGTTCGGAACTTGAGTACGTTCGTCATGACGGAGTTACGTAAATTGTTCACGACCTCGCCGTGTCGTTTGTAAAACTCGTGAATCCACTGCGATTGGGCGTCCCTCGTGGGAAACATCATGACCGACTTCCATTGGTACTCGCCGTCCGAGAGGAAATAAAACAGCGTGTTCGGCGAATCGCGGATGAACTCCATTGCGGGTCTCCAGCCGGATGCGAAGTGTTCCGGGTTGAATTTGAACTCGAAAAGCGCGAACTGAAAGTACTCCTCGTTCGGGATGACCGCTTCGCGAAAGACGCCCTCTTCACGCATCCCGCGGATCGACTCTGAGACGGTCACGTGGGAGACTTCGATCTCATACTTCTCCTCGAGGATGCGTGCGAGATCGCGCGAGGAAAGCTGTGGATCCCGCGAGAGTTCCTGCAGTACCAACACGTCGCGTTCTTTGAAATCCCACTCCGGCGCATCGGACGAACTCATAGCGATTACTGTCCCCGGTCCGTACTGTTCGTTTCGGTACAGAATGCTCGGAGTTCTTTCCGGTACGCGTCCGGCCGGTCTTCGATAACCCAATGATACGCGTTATCGAGCTCAACGACGGTTCCATCGAGTTCGCTCGCCAGTCGTTCTCCGTACGAGATCGGTTGTAAGATATCTGAACTCGCCCACAGACACAACACGTCGGCGTCGATTGCGTCGTAGTCGATCTCTGTGGTGTGGTTCGTATTCGTTGACACTGCAGCGCGTGCGAGCGCACGCTTACCCCCATCGCGGAGCCACGGCGCTTTCATCCCCGAGACGAACTCCTCGTTCGCATCGTCGTACGTTCCATCGGCGAAAACGAAATCCAGTTTGCCATCGAACTCGTCGTCGCCGAGTTCGGCAGTCTCCGGCGATCCGAGCCCGAGAATGAACTCGACGGGCCACGAATCATAGCAAACGGCGTTCGAAAGAACGAGTCGATCGACCCGGTCGGGGGAGCTGGCCGCGAACCGGAGCGCGACGCCTCCGCCGATGTCGTGTCCAACAAGCGTGACGCTCGTTTCATCGAGATCGTCGAGTAGCGCTTCGAGCATGCGCTCTTGGGCGCGGATCGACCGATCGAAACAATCGCGTTTGTCCGAGTTCCCGTAGCCAAGCAAATCGGGGGCGACGACGCGATAGTCGTCTTCGAAGGCAGGGACGATCCGCCGCCACAAGAACGACCACGTCGGAATCCCGTGTAAAAAGACGATCGTTTCCACGTCCGATTCGGTCGGTTCGGTTACGCCATCCGCTTTTGGACCGCGATCGTAGTAGGCGACGGAGAGCTCGTGTCCGTCGACGGTGACCGTCGTTTCCGATTGGAGCTCGCTCCATTGCTCGTGGTTCATAACACATGATCGAAGACTGGATACTTTTGTATGTCGCTCCCGACAGTCCGTAGTGCCGACCAGCAGACGAATTCGGGACAATAACCCCCGAAGAGATATGTTCGGAAGCAGGCACGTCGGCGAAAAACGGGGCGAATCGACTCCGATCAGCAATGTCGGATCTGCCAATACGTCCCCGAACCATTTAATATCGGGTGGCGTGGACAAATAGCAAGCGTCCCCGAAGGCGAAATCATCGAGAGATGTCGTGAGATGGGCCGGGTGTTCAATGTCAGTATCAATCCAAATAAAACACCAAGTCGCGGTGTACGGAACGGTGTTCGGAGCTGTACTTATCGTATTGGGCCTCGGAGCGATTATGGCGGGTGGATACGTCTTTATGAACCCGCCCGTCGAGGAGACACCGCCACAGGAGACGGATGTCCAAGAATTCAGCGTCGCGATCGACCACAGCGCGGAGGTCGTTCAACAAACGCCGTTATACGAACCACCAGCGACGGTCGAAAACCAGCCGGTTTATTTCATCAACGGAACGCCGACGCTACGGCTACACGCCGTCACGGACATGCCGGACGATCGAGAGATAAACGTCACGCACGAATTGCGCCTCTACCGCGAGGTCTCGTTTCAAGATACCCTGTTTTGGGACGAGCAAGAGACGCTCGCCATCGATAGCGCCGTCGTCGAGGACGGCCAACTGCTCGTCGAAGCCGACCTCGAGATCGAATCCGTCGCCGGGAGAAACGCCGAGATACGCCAACTGGTCGATGGAATCGGATCGGTGTCGACCGGTATCCAACTCAGAACGATCTACGAGACCGAAAGCGTCGAAGGGGATGCCTACGAGGGCGAGTTGCTCGCCCAAAGCGAACTCGAGATCACCGATCGAGCCTACTGGCTCTCCGACGAGCCGAGCGCTTCGAGCACCGAGAGCGTGACGATTCCGGGATCCGTCGACGAACAGCCGCCAGACACCACCGTCGTCGGGGCGCTCGGCGCACTCGCGATCCTGTTGATCGGCGGAGGAATCGGGCTCATCGTCTGGAGCGCTCGAACCGCCGACGTGCGCGAACTCGAAGAACAGGTGTACCGATCGCGGTACGACGAGTGGATCTCCGAGGGTGATTTTCCGACCAACGCCGGCAAGCAGTACGTCTATATCAGTTCGCTCGAAGACCTCGTCGACATCGCCATCGATACCGGAAAGCGCGTGATACACGATCCGGATCTGGAAACCTACGGCGTCGTCGACGACGACCTCGTGTACTATCACGCACGCGACCCGATGACGATCGACTCGTGGGTGAACTTCACCCGAGACAGCTCGTGAAGATACCCTCGATCACCTGAGCCATCGTCTGAGCTTTACACGCAGTGGAATCGAGCGCCGTTCGCGGCTGATCCGAATCGGGTCGAGGCCGACCAACACCGTCGAAACGAGCACGAACAGCGCACCGACGGTGAGGTTGATCACGAGTAGCGGAACGATCGGATGGATCGCGTGTAACGTCAAAATCATCCCGGTCGGTAACACCGCGAGATAGCGGTACTCGTGAACCGTTCTCGTGTACGCGCCGGTTTCCGGCGGGGCTTCGAGCGTGATGGTGACGTTTTCGGTCGTGCCCCCGGCGACGTACCGCTCTCTCGGGGTGACAGACACCCCGTGACTCGTCGGCTCGATGATCGTCACCACGGGTATCGGGCCGTTACTCGGGATCTGGTACGTGACGTTCTCCGTGGTTCCCTGCTGGATCACACTCGGCCCGGGGGCATCGGACTGTGAACTGACGAACTGAAACTGCTGTGGCCCCGCCGGGACGAGCATGCTCGCGGTGAGCACCAACAAGAGCGCGACGGCCATGACCGCGATCACGGTGGTTGGGCTCATGATTTCGACCCGCCGACTGCGGCTTCGATCTCGCTTCCGCTCTCCCGAGCGTTCGGTTACGCTGGCGAGGACATACGTGATCGCACCGAAGCCCAATAGGATGTATGCGAGACCCTGCGTCCCGAGGAGCGCGCGGGTTCCGAAGATCCCGGCCAGCGTCTGTTGGATCGACTCGACGACCGAGCCGACGCCGAGAACGGCGACACCGAGCCGTGGAATCACGACGATGTTCCCGCCGACCTGCAGGGCTTTCGCCTTGATCTGGCCGTCTTGAACGGGCGGTTCACTGCCGTCTTGGTCGGCGACGGGGTTGTTATCGCCTTGGGTGATATAGCCGGCCTCGGTCTGTCCGATCACCCGGTGGGTGACGAGCCCGCCGCCGTGGAGATCGACCGCATCGAACACGATGACATCGCCCGTTTCGACGGGGCCCGCGGCGAACATCGGGATCGCGATGAAGCCGTCGCCCGGCTCCAGTTGGGGCTGCATACTGCCGGTTTCGACGTACGTGAGCCCCATCGGCTGACCAAAGATAGCGCCGATGAGCGTCACGAACAGAAACAGCCCGACGATAAGACCGAGGACGCGCAACAGAAGAGAGAGCGGCGACATCGCTACGGGACCTCTAGCGGTGGAAGGGCGAACGCGATGTGAGATTCAAACATAGTGGGGACCTACAGAGGCGTGTTCGTGTTCCGGTAAACGGCGATACTGCGGTTTCGTATACTGAAAGGTAATCCGAGCAAAAAAGGCTATCCCTAAAACGGAGTCTCATCGACGGAGACGACAGAAATATCAGCATACTTTCCAGTAACATCTTGTTTCGCACCGAACCTGTGTTTCTGCTGGAAATGGACGTTTCAGCCCATATCGTATGAATTTACCGCTGCATTTATTATGTTTTCACGAGTACCATGCAAAGACATGGGTACCCATCCCGACTCCAGTATGACAAAGGACCCTCCCGCCGATGACGGCGATGCCGATTCCGAAGCCTTCGAGGAGTGGCTCGAGCAAGCCGCCGAATCGAAAGGCGTTCCTAAACAGGAACTGATGAACCAAATGTTATCCTCATACTGGATTCTCGACGAGCTAACTGGACTCGTCGGGCAGACGGAGTTCGAGGGAAACATGGAGCACCGCTCTCCGGGGCCGGTCGAATCACCGAATCCGGACGGAGGGCGTGAGACCGAAAGCGAAATCCCAGAGAGTGAAGCCGACTCGGACGGCGCAAAAGACGAAGGAGAGAACGCGGAGCGGGCTTCCACTGAAGAGAGTATCCGAGAGATCCAAGCCGCGATCGGAGAGCTCATCGAACGCCAGTCGGCCGTCGAAGGTCAACACCCAGACGGCGTCGCGAACCCGCTCGATGGCGGCGTTGTCAGCGTCGTCTCGGATCTCCAGCGGCAGATCGGTAAATTCGAGTCGAAGCTCGATGACGCCGAAGCACGACAGAGCTCACAGTTCGACCGGCTCTCGAACGAAATCCAGTTGGTGCTAGACCGCGTCAACGAACTGGAGCGGGCTCAATCGACGTTCGTCGAGCGCGGCGAGTTCGAAGCGTTTGTGAGCGAAACCGAGTCCGTCAAAACGAACCTCGAATCGATTCGGACGACGACCGAGGAACTCGAATCGCGGATGGATCGGGAGTTCGATAGCATCGAAGCGCTCTTTCACCGACTGCTGGGTGCGCTCGAAGAGCTCGATTCGGAACTCGATAGCGTCGATACGGAGCTGCGCTCGGCGATCGAGTCCGCGACCGAATCGTATCGAGAGGATCTCGAACCGCTCCAAGAGCGGGAGGCTGATCGACGGCGGGTCGAAGCACTCAAAACGAGTGCATTACAGCGCGAAATTCGGCGTGGGACGTGCGAGAGCTGTACGCAAACCGTTGATTTGGCCCTCTTAGAGTCGCCGGTCTGCCCGAACTGTTCGGCTCGGTTCTCCGAGCTCGGCGAACGTAGCTGGAACCCGCTCCGATCGCCGAAGATTAAGACCGAACGGATGCAGCCCGACGAACTGTAGCGGCCGAGAGCACCTGTGAGTTTTTGATCGTATCCACCAGCAAGTAAGGGGACCTTATTTGTGCCCTCCCATCTTAGGAGGCGGTATGACCGGCAGCGACGGTGGATCTATGGAGGACTCAAACGATTCTGAAGAGCCGCCCACACCACCGTCAGAAGGTGACGCAGGTTCCCGATTCGATGCGTTCCTCGATCGACTCGACGAACGCGAAGCCAAGCGTTCTCGGACCGCCGGCGAGGGCGAGAATGCTCAACCCGCTACCGAGAACGACACACCGGATTCGGCGAGCAAGGCCTCGATACCCTCCGAGCGTGCGCCCGAAGACGAAGCAGACGCTGATGGATGGGTTTGGGGGGGCCCGAGATCGAAGGTGGACCCCGATCCGGACGGACAGCGCAGTTCCGAGAGTGACGGGGAACGGAAAAACCCCGTCGGCGCGAAAGAAACGGATACCCAGCGTGAGGAGACGCCGGCCGAAGAGGTAGACCCCGTGTCCGCTGAAAAAACAGATCCGACGTCCAGAACCCGGGTATGGAACGCGGATCTCGATGAGCAGCTCGACATATCCGAAACGGCAGACTCGGCACATCCCCGTTCGGAGGCCGAATCAGCGACCGAGCCGACAGCAACCCGAGATGAAGAGGAGGGGGTGGACACCTCAACGGACGGGAGAGATCCGTTCTCAATGGAGTCTGCTGCGACATCGGACCACTCGGATCGATCGGCGGAGCCGAATCCAGAGGGAGCCGGCGTGTCCGACGATACCGACCGGGACGGAGAGGACGGCGAATCCGAAGAGTTCCTCACCGAAACCGCCATCTCTGAAACGGTGGAGCCGGACCGGTGGGAAAAGCTCGGCGCGACTCTGAAAGCCGGCAACGAGGCCAGCGAACCGTCCGACGAAGGAGCGATCGATCGCAACGAGTCGGTCGAGTTCCCCGCTGAACACGAGCAGGTCGACGCAGCACGACAGCCCGTCAATGACCCCGCCTCGGTGAACGAGGTGTCGATTTCGATCGATGACGCCGGCAACGATCTCGATCGAGTGACCGACTCCGCGAGTGTGCTCGTTCTCGGACCGACCGGACATGCCCTCTCGGATCACCTCTGCTCGAAGTTCTTGGTCGGCCAAGAGGGCGCAAGGAACGTCCTTTTCGTGACGTTCGATCATTCTCCGGACGATCGAATCGACATCTGTCACCGGGCCGACGGATGGAGCGGCGGCGAGATCGGGGTTATCGAAGTCGGACGGGGCGGCCGAAACGCGTCCGTAGATTCGGAGGTCACGAGCGGTGCGACGGGGTCGATCACGGTCCGACACGTTTCGAAACCGGGCGATCTCTCGAAGTTGGGAATCGTCATCACGCAGTTACTGACGCAGTTCGGCGACACGTCGAGACAGACCGTCCTTTGTTTTCACACGCTCTCGGCGTTACACACCCAAGTCGGGACGAAAACGCTCTTTCGGTTTTTGAACACCCTGCAAGGCCGGCTTCGGTCCGCCGGTGCCGTTGGGCATTATCACATGGATCCGGACCTCCACGACGAGATCGTCATCGAGACGATCCGACCGATCTTCGATTCGGTGATCAGGTTCTCGGCCGACGGCGAGTTCGAAGTCGAGTAAATAGCCGGGGCAGGCCGTGCCTCCGAGCGAACGATCAGTTATCAATCGACGTCTTTTCTACCGGTTCGGATCTCCGGCGGCGGCCCTTCGTCCCCGAGTTGCATCCGCCCCGTCCGGAGCGTCTGAAAGACCGCCGACGTGGCGAACATGAGCGTAATCGCGCCACCGATGGCGGCCGCCGAGACGTCTTCGAGGACACCGACCCCGTAGTACGCCAACAACACGAGCAGCCCCGACACGAGACTCAAACCGAGATAAAAGTAGCTCCACGGGACGTTTTGCCCGGCGACGATCTCGAGGTAGATGTCGGCGTTCGCGAGCGGGTCGGTGAGCTCGACGACTCCGCGATCGCTATCGTAGTTAATTAATCCCCGTTTCTCGAGCGTCGGCAGATGCGATTGATATAACGAGATGTACACGCGTTTCCGCTCCTGAGAACCGAGTTCTTCAGGCGTTTTCCCGTTTTCCCACGCGGCGACTTGCTCGGCGAGCGTCGAGACGTCGACCGGTTCGCCGGTCTGTTTTAAATAGTGGATCGCGTATCGTCGTCGTCGGTTCGAGAGGATATCGTAGACGTCATCGGTCGAAAGCGCTGTCGAAATAGAACTCTCGTGAACGTCTTGTAACTCAGTGGAGGATTCTGAAACGGTCATTTATATCTTCGTGTGATATCGGTCAGTAAACCCAGCAATGGTATAAAATATAGGGGTGAAATCCAACAGGTGAGACGGGTAACTGAGACGCATTATGGTCGGGTTACCGTTCCGCCGACGGTGTTGTCCTCGAGGTTGATCTCGCCGTTAACGTTTTGCCCGACCCCGATCTCCACGTTACCACCGATCGTGTTGTCATCGAGGGTAATGGCGCTTTGACCATTCACACTTTGCCCGACGTTAATGATCAGACTCCCGCCGATCTCTGTTTCTTCGATGTCGATGTCTCCGTTGAGGTTTCCATCGATCGTGATTATCAGATCGCCATCGATTTGGCTTTCCTCGATCTCGATATCTTCGTTCATCTCTCCGTTGATCGTGATCTCGTAATCGCCACCGATCGAGGTCTCCTCCGTCTTGAGATCGCCGCTCACCGGACCATCGAACGTGAGCGAGACATCGTCGTCGATGGTGCTCTCTTCGAGCTCGAAATCGTCGTTGAGGTTGTTGACGGAGAGATCGAAGGCACCGTTGACGGTGACTTTGTCCAATTTGATCTCGTGTGCGGGACCGTCGATATCGATCGAGAGATCGTCGCC
>SKKJ01000307.1 GCA_007121575.1 Natronomonas sp. | reverse complement strand
GTGTTCACACCCAGCACGCACAAAATTCCATGCAACACCGTGACGAGTATGGGATCGAGAGATTCCTCGTGACGGATCGTGCCGGACCGAAATCGGGGTTTCTTAAAAGGGAACGTCTTCGAACGTCTCATCTGTTCGATCTTCCTGCAATGCGCGCTCGATCCGGGCCGTCATTCCCTCGTCTCCCTCGGCGTCCGTCGTTATCTCGCCCGTCTCGCGATACGACGTTTCGAGCGCTTCGAGCCGCTCGTTGATCGAATCGCTTTGGTGGTGTGTCGGTGCCGATCGAACGCGGACGAGGTCGTACTCGTGGCGGTCTGAGAGGCCGTTCCACGCCCGAAACGAGGCGATCGTGAGCGTGTGCGCCTGCGGACAAAACGGCGTCGTCGGAGTGAATTCAGCCCGCAGTACCGTGGGGTCGTCAGCCTCTTCCGCGTACCGGTAGCCTGCGTCCGGATGGCGGGTGTCGATGTTCAACCGTGCGAGGTTGTAGTTGAACGTCATGTCGTAGACCGTCCGCTTCTCGAACAGCTCCCGGGTGAGTCGGTGGAACGCGAGATGCTCCTTCCCGGTCAACACGTCGTGGCCGTCGAGGAACGGGCCCGGCTCGGGAACGTTCGCCGGGACGA
Organism: Natronomonas sp.; assembly: GCA_007121575.1. Taxonomy (GTDB): domain Archaea; phylum Halobacteriota; class Halobacteria; order Halobacteriales; family Haloarculaceae; genus Natronomonas. Next base: position 7,807 of record SKKJ01000307.1, on the reverse strand, counting down.
ACGCGTCGTAGCTGTCGAAAAGCGCCTCGTCGTTTCCGAACGGAGATGAAAAGCCCCTCATACCCGCACTGACGGAGCGATCGGACGTACCGTTGCTCCCGTAGATGTTCGGCCCGCGGCCCGAGCCGACTGCGGAGAACATCTTCGGCACAAGCGACTCCCCCATCGCGTTCGAACCGTCCCTATGGCCACCGTGAACGAACCGGACGACGGGGACGCAGAGATCGACGTGGGCGCGTACCTCTCGCGAACGGACGCTCCGTCCGAGCGCTCGAACGTGGTGCTCGACGCGCGCGAGCTGCCGCCGCCGCAGCCGCTGCAGAAGACGCTCGAAGCGCTGGCGGACCTCGGCGACGCGGTCTTCGTCCAGTTGAACGACCGACGGCCTCAACACCTGTATCCACAGCTCGACGATCGAGGATACCGATACGAGACGTTCGATGACGATCCGGTCGTCACAGTCATCTGGAGCGCGGACGCGGATTGAATTTCTCCTTCGTGTCCGCACCGTTTCGAGCCGAGCGCACGCCCCGTCCGTCGCGGCCCGAGGTGAACATCTTCGGACGTACTGCAAGGTAGCGCGGCCTCGATACGTCCGGTATGGGTGTTATTCCGGGCGGTGTCGACACCGCACAGCAACCGCCGATGACCGTTCCGTTACGGCATTTCCTCGTCGGATTCGCGTTCCTTCTCGCTGGGATGATCTTCGGGTTCGGCGCGGTCACGGCGGCGGTTCCGGGGCCGGGATCTCTCGTTCACGTCCACTTCCTTTTGGCCGGCTGGATCTGCGTCACCATCATGGGCGCGATGACGCAGTTCGTCCCGGTCTGGTCGGGGGTGACGCTTCACTCCCGACGGTTGGCGAACCTGCAACTCGGGTTGGTTTCGTTCGGCCTGCTCGGCTTCGCCGCGACGCTTTCGGCGCTCCGGATCGAATGGGCGGTCGTCTTCGGCGCGCTCATGCTCGCCGGCTTCTGGACGTTCGTGTACAACATCGTTCGAACGCTCGCGTCCGTCGACCGCCTCGACGTGACCGAACGGCACTTCCTGCTCGCGCTCGCGTTCTTCGTTCTGCTGACGACACTCGGCTTCCTCCTTGCGCTCGATTTCCGCCTGCCGGTCGCGCCGCACCTCTCGGTCTCGCACGCGGGGTTGGTACACGCCCACGTCACCGTCGCGGTGTTCGGCGCCGTTTTGACGACGGTGTACGGAGCCCTCTATCAGCTGGCGACGATGTTCACCCAAACCGAACTCCACGGCATCGACCACGGGCTTCGGCGCGTCGAGGCGTTCGGCCACCCCGTCGGCGTCGTCCTCCTCGCCGGCGGTCGGCTTTTCGAATCGGTCGCCGTGGCGCGAGTCGGCGGCCTGTTCGTGTCTTTCGCCGCCCTCGCCTTCGGCGTGATCCTCGCTCGGAAGCTCTATGAGATGCAACTCGAGGTGACGCCGATGCACACCCGATACGCCGTCGTCACCGCGTCGCTGTTGCTTTGGGCGACGCTTTCGATTCCCGCGTGGATCGCCGAGCCGACCGCCCGATCACACCTCCTCGGTGCCGCCGGCACGACCCATCTGCTGATGCTCGGCGTTCTCGGGTTCGTCGTGTTCGGAACGCTGTATCACGTCGTCCCGTTCATCATCTGGGTGCACCGCTACAGCGAGCTGCTCGGACTGGAGGCCGTTCCGATGATCGACGACCTCTACGACGATCGACTCGCCGCCCTCGACGGCGCACTTCTGCTCGGCGGCACGGTCGCGCTCGTGAGTTCAGATCGGTTCGCGCTTGGGGGATCGATCGCGGCCATCGGCGGCGTCCTCGTGTTCCTCGGCGTCGCGGTTTTCATCGCGAACATGCTCTCGGTGCTGCGTCGACACGGACCTCACTCAATCGATCACGTCCTCTTGGGAACGCTCTCGCCCCGTCGACTCCTCGCGACGGCGGAGGAGACGTCCGGGGAGGACGTCCGCTGAACGCCACGGCCGAACGACGCGGCCGCGAAACGGGCGGGGACAAAACATGTTCGGCGTAACGAATAGCGATGACGGATCGAATCTGATCAGTATGTCGCCGACTCGTGTCCGCGCCGTCGTTTCACGGTTTCGCTCGGTGAGGTGTCCGTATGTCTGATCGGCGGACGCCGCCGGATCCCCGATCGATCGATACGGCCGACCGGCCGTTCGTCCTCGTCTGGGAGGTGACGCAGGCGTGCGAACTCGCCTGCGAGCACTGCCGGGCGAACGCGAAGCCGAAAAGACACCCGGACGAGTTGACGACCGCGCAGGGAAAGCGGTTGCTTGACGCCGCGGCCCGTTTCGGCGATGGCCAACTCGTCGTCCTCTCGGGCGGCGACCCGATGAAACGCGACGACCTCGTCGATCTCGTTCGGTACGGGACGGGGTTGGGGCTTCGAATGACCCTCACCCCCAGCGGGACCGAGGCGCTTACCTCCGAGAACATCGCCGCGCTCGCCGATGCCGGCCTCAAGCGGATGGCGCTCAGCATCGACGCGCCCGAGGTCGATCACGACCGGTTCCGCGGCGAGGTCGGCAGCTTTCGCCGAACTCGCGAAGCGGCGACCGCCGCCCGCGAGGCCGGAATTCCGATACAGATCAACACGACCGTCTGTCGATCCACCGTCGAAACGCTGCCCGAGGTCCGCGATCTCGTCGCCGAACTCGGGGCCGTCCTCTGGTCGATCTTCTTTCTGGTCCCGGTCGGCCGCGGGCGGTTACTCGAGGGGCTCTCGCCCGGGGACGCCGAGACCGTCCTCGAGTGGTTACACGAAACCTCGAAATCGGCACCGTTCGGGATCAAGACCACCGAAGCGCCGAGCTATCGCCGGATCGCGCTCCAGCGACGCGGTTCCGCGACGGATTCGCCCGTCTCGGACCGGATCGGCCGCCGCGGCGGCATCCTCGCCGGTGACGGCTTCGCGTTCGTCTCCCACACCGGCGAGTTGTACCCCTCTGGATTTCTTCCGAAATCCGCGGGAAACATCACCGAGGACGACCTCGTCTCGCTGTACCGCGAGTCCGAACTGTTCCGCGCGCTCCGGGACCGCGACCGCTTGAGCGGCAAATGCGGCGCGTGCGAGTTCCGACACGTCTGCGGCGGTAGCCGGTCCAGAGCGTTCGCCGCGACAGGCGATCCGCTGGCGAGCGATCCGCTCTGTGCGTACGTTCCCGACGGATACGACGGCCCGCTCCCGTGGGACGACACGATGCTCCAGGCGTGATGCCGCCTCGGAACGGCGACCGTACCGCACACTCATCTGTCCGAACATCTTCGGGGGAGGGAATTTCCCGGACGGAACCGCCGTATCGACATGGTCGAACGGACGACGCGACGGCGGATCGACGACGGTGATCGGGCCCCGAACGGTCGCGAGTGGGAGCTGTTCGTCAGAAGCGACGGTGCCGACCCGATGCGGCACGTCGGAAGCGTCCGCGCCGCCGATATCGATGGCGCGTACGAACTCGCGACCCGACTGTTCGCGTGGCACGCCGACGACGTGTGGATCTGCCCGAGTTCGGCGGTGACCCGATATACGACGCACGACCTCGCGGACGCGCCGACCGTTGAACCGCCGACGGACGCGACGGAATCCAGAAGTCGGGAGTGGTCCTGACGTGATCTCCGTCAGCACACTGTTGTGCGATCACGCGGCCGACGGCAACCGGCTTCGGTACGACATCGACACCGGCGCGGAAAACCCCGTTTCGGACCGCCGACAGACGCGTCCCGTCGTGGTCTGGAACACGACGAACCGGTGTAACCTGAAGTGCGTTCACTGTTATGCCGGCGCGAAAAGCGAACCGAAGGCGAGCGAGCTGACGACGGCCGAGGGGAAACGACTGCTCGACGATCTGGCCGCATACGACGTGCCGGTCGTGCTCTTTTCGGGCGGCGAACCGCTCGTCCGGCCCGATCTCACGGAACTCGTCGCCCACGCCGCCGAGGCGGGGATCCGCCCGGTACTTTCGACCAACGGCACGCTGTTGACGGCGGATCGGGCTCGCGAGCTGAAAGCGGCCGGGCTGGCGTACGCCGGCGTCTCCGTCGACGGACTCGCCGATCGCAACGACGAGTTCCGCGGCGTCGACGGGGCGTTTCGGGCCGCCGTCGAGGGCATCGAAACCTGCCTCGACGTCGGATTGAAAACAGGGCTTCGGTATACGGTCACCCGGCAGAACGTCGACGATCTCGACGGTGTCGTCGATCTCCTGACCGATATCGGCCTCGATCGGTTCTGTTTTTATCACCTCTCGTACAGCGGGCGGGGTGAGACGCTCGATTCGATCGACCTCGATCCCGTCGAACGCCGAGCGGTGGTGAAGCGAATCTGCGATCGGACGGTCCGGTCACATCGCGACGGCGACGAGATCGAGACGCTGCTCGTCGGTAACTACGCCGACGCGGCCTACCTCGTCGAGTACGCTCGTCGAGCGTTCGGCGAGGACGCCGCGCGCCGCGTCTACGCGCGGCTCGAACGCAACGGCGGCGATCCGGCCGGCGAGCGTGTCGCCGCCGTCGACTGCCTCGGGAACGTCCATCCGACGCAGTTCTGGCGGAGTTACAGCCTCGGCAACGTCCGGGATCGATCCTTCGGCGACATCTGGGACGACGAAGCGAACCCACTTCTCCGCGCCGTCCGAGAGCGACCGGAGAACCTGACCGGTCGGTGTGCGCCGTGTCGGTACCGTACGGTGTGTCGGGGCGGTTCCCGGCTTCGAGCGCTGGCCGCCGGCAACGGACTGTTCGGTCCCGATCCGCAGTGTTATCTCGACGAATCCGAACGGCGAGCCACCGATGCCGGCCCGTCGGCGAATGCCGATTAAAACGGGGTTGGTCGCCGTTATTGACCCGTGCTGATCGCCGTCGGGGCTATCGCTCCCGTCTCACGCGGACCTTCGTCACGTATCCGCCGCACCCACACTGTTGAATATACCCGTACGTAATCGTCTCACCGAACCGCTCGTCGAGTCTCGCGTAGAGATATCGTGACGGGTGCCCGTGATCGCTGTGCGTCACGAGGTTCACGTGGCTTCCCGCCGCCGTGTGCTCGATCGCTTCGATCGCCTGTTCGATCAGGATCGATCGGTCCTCGCGGTGAACCGGCCGTTCGAGGTTCGCCGACCACGAGGTGTCGCGGACGCGATCGGCCACCGGCTCGACCCTCGGTCCCGAATCGCCGTCGCTGTATGCGTTGGACATAGTTTCCCGTCGTTCCCCCTCGATTCAATCCGTTTCCCCGAACGTGTTCGCCCACACCGATTCGACGATTCGGGGTGAATCACCATCCGATGAGCGTCTGCGCTCTCTGTGAGTTAGAAACCCCTCCGTCACCGGTTACCGCCGAGGGCGTTGGGGGCGAGTTCTGCTGTCGAGGGTGTTTAGAGGTGGCTCGGGCCCTCGAAGACGTCGAGGACGTCGAAGACGTTCGCTCGGCCGTGACGGACGCCTCGGATCGGGAGATCCCCGACGGCGCATCGGAGGCGTATCTCGCGGTCGACGGGATGCACTGTACCACCTGTGAGGCGTTCCTCGGCTTACGCGGTGATGATGTCGACGGGATCTACGCGATCGATGCCAACTACGCGATGGAGACTGCGCGGGTCGTTTACGATCCGGAAACGATCGAGACGGACGCGCTTCCGGACGCGCTATCGAGCCACGGCTATGCGGTTCGATTCCGCGATGCGGACGAACACGGCGTCGATCGCGGTGCCCGAAAGCGCCAACGAGAGACGGCTCAACGGCTCGTCATCGGCGGGTTTTTCTCGATGCTCGTGATGCCGTGGTACTTCTTTTATCTGTATCCGAGTTATCTCGGATTTGAAACCGGGCTGTTGAACGTCGATACGACGACGAGCCTCACGCTCTACGTGCCGATGGTTTTCATCGGGCTGTTCACGTCTATCGTCCTCTTTTATACGGGGTATCCCGTGCTCCGGGGCGCGTGGGTGAGCGTTCGCACCCGACACCCGAACATGGATCTGTTGGTCTCTATCGCCGCGCTCTCGGCGTACGGGTACAGCACCGTCGCGCTCGCGACCGGCAGCACCCACCTGTATTACGACGTGAGCGTCGCCGTCGTCATGGTCGTCACGCTCGGTCGATACTACGAGGGAACGATCCGATCGCGGGCCACCGATGCGCTTTCGGCGGTGACGGCCGCCCGGACGAACGAGGCGACCAGACTCATCGACGGGGGACGCGAGACCGTCCCGATCGACGCTCTCAAACCCGGTGACCGCCTCGTCGTCGCCCCCGGTGAGCGCGTCCCGGTCGACGGCATCGTGACCGAGGGAATCGCCGACGTCGACGAGTCCGTCCTGACCGGCGAATCGCTCCCCGTCACGAAAGCGCCCGGCGACACCGTCGTCGGTGGCTCCCTCGTCGCCGACGACGCGCTCGTCATCACCATCGAAGACACCGAGAGCGCGGCCGACCGAATCGCGACCGCCCTCTGGGAGATACAGAGCCACTCTCCCGCTGTGCAGCGGTTCGCCGACACGCTCGCGACGGTCTTCGTCCCGCTCGTGCTCGCGCTCGGGACGGCGGTCACGGTTTGGCAGCTTCTCTCGGGCGGGACCGTCGCTGTGGCTCTGTTGGCCGGGCTGACGGTCCTCGTCGTCTCCTGTCCCTGCGCGATGGGGCTGGCGACGCCGCTCGCGGTTTCAGGCGGGCTTCGCGACGCCCTCGGTCGGCGAATCGTCGTGACGAACGAATCGGTGTTCGAGGTCGCCCCGGACGCCGATACTCTCGTCTTCGATAAGACCGGGACGCTGACGATGGGCGAGATGGAGGTCGTGGACGTTTTCGGCCACGACGAGACGCTCCGACTCGCGGCCGCGGTCGAGCGGTTCGCGAGCCATCCTGTCGCTGACGCGATACTCGAAGCCGCGGCTTCGGACGCGGAGGCGACCGAGAAACCGCGTGCCGATGGCGGGGCGATCGGTTGGGCGGCGACCGAGACACTCGATTCGGCTGCGGAGCGGATTCCGAACGCGCGCGCGTTCACCAGACATCCTGGCGAGGGCGTCTCGGCGACCGTCGAATCTCGCCGGGTCGTCGCCGGAACGCCGGCGCTTCTGGCTGAGCGCACCGGTCCGCTGTCCGACGATCTCATCGCGCGCGTCGAGGCGGTCGAGCGGCGGGGGGAACTCCCGATCGTCGTCGGATGGGGAGAGAAAGCGCGCGGCGTGATCACGGTCGCCGATCGCGAGCGCCCCGGTTGGGAATCGGTGATGGACACGTTCGCCGATCGAGAGATCGTGATCCTGACCGGCGACTCGGACGCGGGTGCCGAACGGTTCCGCGATCACCCCGCCGTCGACGCCGTATTCACCGGCGTTCCGCCGGACGGCAAAGTCGAGACCGTTCGGCGATTGGCCGCGAACGGAACGACCGTTATGATCGGTGACGGGACGAACGATGCCCAGGCGCTCGCCGCCGCCGATCTCGGGATCGCGATGGGCGACGGCACCGCCCGCGCGATCGACGCCGCCGACGTCGTCGTCAGCGATAACGATCTCGGCGCGCTGTCGGACGTTTTCGAACTCGCCAACGGAACCCGCCGGCGGATTCGCGAGAACATCGGCTGGGCGTTCCTCTACAACGCGATCGCGGTACCGCTCGCGGTGTTCGGGTTGATAAATCCGTTCTTCGCGGCCGCCGCGATGGCAGCGAGCAGCGTTCTCGTCGTCACGAACTCGCGGAGATCCGTCTTCCGTTGAACGGAGTCATCGATACGTTCCGCTCCCGCCGATCAGATGTGAACGGATCGGATCTCGCGTTTGATCG
>SKKJ01000161.1 GCA_007121575.1 Natronomonas sp. | reverse complement strand
CGAAAACGACGACGCGGAACTCCTTCGCGAGGTCGTTTCGCCGGCCGAGCGGGCGCTGGAAGGACTGCCCAGTCTGACCGTCGCACCCTCGGCCGCCGAAGAGATTGCGGAGGGAGCACCGGTATATTCTCCGGGCGTGATCGACGCAGACCTCGATGAAGCAGAACACGGCGAACTCATCGCGTGTTATACACCGGACGGAGCAGTGATCTGTCTCGGTCGGCTGGTTGGTGATCCCGACGCCAAGGAAGGAATGGTCGTCGAACTTGAGCGTGTATTAGTCTAATGTCCACGGGAAACGAAGAGATTAAACGTCCAACTGTCTTCCTTCGAAATGCGAGGGACCGTGGGGTAGTGGTATCCTCTGCGGATGGGGTCCGTAGGACTCGAGTTCGACTCTCGGCGGTCCCATTTTTCTAACGCCACAGTACGAAGTCAAGAAGAGAGTAATATATAATATATTATAATTTTAATCTGGTCTGGAAACCGAACAACAGAGATAGGATAGCGGAACGGTTTGGACGAATAATGACTGATTTTTGATATAGGAATGGAACAGAATCATCCGAGATACTAAACAATCCAGTTGAATTTGACAGAATATGATTAAATTTTAAAATAGTAAAAATATATCCGATAATCCTAATTATTTTCGTTGAATAGGAATTAATTGCCGATAAAATTGCAACAATTTCGGAAGCTATATTTGTGACCCCGGTGGAGGTCGATTTAGGTAATGCAATCGAATCAAAGCAGACGCCGTATGTTAGAATTGTGTGGGGCAGCAGGGGTATTTGCGGTCGCAGGATGTCTCGGTTCCGATCCCGAGACGGACGACAGTCCTGAAGATGAATCGGAAGATACCGACGATGAACCTGATGAGCCAGAAGGCGGTCGGCTAACGGTTCAGGTAATGACCGACAGCGGGGAGCCGATCGAAGCCGCGACGGCGTGGATCAGCGGCGGCGATCTCGATGAAGAAGAGCAGCAAACGGATGGGAACGGTGAGGCCGTCTACGAAGGTCTCGAAGAGGACACCTACGAGATCGAAGTTGAAACGGAGGAGTTGGGTTCCGAAAGTGGAACCGCCCTCGTTCGAGAAGGAAGCAACGTCACTCGTCCGTTCAGCTTCGAAGAAAACGACGACTGAACGAATCCGTATCAACGGTTTTTTCGGTGGAACGATCCGGCAAAACGACCAGTTTCATCGCCCGATATCGGAGATATATTTAAATACTTTGCGAGTAGCATCCAAACCACCCGTTGAGAGTAGCAACGGGGAAATCGGTGTCCGATCGAGATAACTCATAGATGAGATGTCCACCTGAAATCGGAAATCCAGATCTGTCCGATTAGGCGCGACATACAGCATCGTATGTTCTTGGCCACCGGTAACTTTAATTCGGCTTGATAAAACGGTACGGTCATGTCCGAAACCGACCGAACGATCGGCTTCATTGGGCTCGGAATCATGGGAAAGCCGACGGCAAAGAACCTCATCGATGCCGGCTACGATCTGATCGTGAACGATATTCGTGCCGACCCGCTCGTAGAGCTCAAATCCTATGGAGCGGAATCGAGAAAGACGCCAAGCGCCGTCACAGCGGACTCCGATGTCGTAATCACGTTCCTCCCGGAAGGGAAACACGTTCGTCAGGTAGCGCTTGGAGAGAACGGGATTATCGAAAACGCAGAGCCGGGGTTGGTGTATATCGATATGAGCACCATCGGTCCCAGCGCGATCCGTGAAGTCGCCGACGAACTCGGTGAGAAAGGCGTTGAAACCATCGACGCGCCGGTCAGCGGTTCCGAGGAAGGTGCACGAAGGGCTTCGATGAGCATCATGGTCGGTGGCGATGAAGCGACCGTAGAGGCGCATCGAGAGCTCTTCGAGGTGATGGGTGAAAACATCGTACGCGTCGGGGAGACCGGTGCCGGACAGGTCGCAAAGATCTGCAACAATATGATCACCGCAGCGGAGGTGGCAAGCCTCGCCGAAGCACTCGTCTTCGCCGAGAAAGCCGGGATTTCCCAGCAGAACCTCGTCGAGGCGATACGCGGTGGTGCCGCACAGACGTGGGCGCTCGAGACGCGTGCTGAAGCGATGATCGAAGGTTCGTTCGATCCGGGGTTTTTCGCGTCGTATATGTACAAAGACCTTCGCATCGCCAGCAACGACGGGGAAGCGTATGGCGCTCCGCTGATGCTCACATCGACCAACCACGAGCTCTTTAAAGCCTTAGAGGAACGAGGGCGAGGAGATCTCGATTTCTCGGGCGTGATGACACTATATGAAGAATTAGCAGGAATCGAATAACGTGTCGAACGAGTACCGGACCCGTATCGAACACTCATTCACCGGGTGAAGTACCCACCTCGTCAGGCGTGTCGATCGAGAAAGGCCGCGAGTCGAGAGAGGCCGTCTTCGAGTTCTTCGGTGGGCAGTCCGAAACCGATTCGGACCCATGCCGGTCGATCGAACGCTTCGCCGGGTGCGAGTACGACCGATTCTTCGGTGACGAGACTTCGACAGAACGATTGCCCCCCCGCAAACCCCTCCGGCACTTCGAGGAAGGCATTGACGCCGCAGTCGGGATCGGACCATGCGAGTCCGTATTCGTCGAGGAACGCCTCGACGAGTCTGCGGTTTTTCTCGACGTGTTCGCGATTCTCCGAGAGGATCTCTTCGCGACGCTCGATCGCCTGTGCTGCGATATGGTGGCCGATCTTCGGCGGGGAGATCGTCGTATAGTCCTTCCAGTTTTCGGCGGCAGCGACGACCGCACGGGGTCCACAGAGCCATCCGAACCGGAGCCCGGCGAGCCCGAACGATTTCGAGACACCACCGGTAGAGATGCCGTATCGACCGAAGCTAGCGACCGGGTCGATCGGGTCGGGGGATAACAACCGATAGACCTCATCACAGAGGAGATACGTTCCGTTGTCGGCACAGTGGTCGTATACCGCCCGCATCGTTTCCTCCGGATGATAGCGTCCGGTTGGGTTGTTCGGGTTGACGACGATCACGACGTCGGTATCGGGCCGAATCGATTCGGCGACCGCGTCTGGATCGAGTTCCCACTCAGGTGGTTCGAGCGGAACGTGAGTCACTTCGCCGAGCGCGTCCGCGAGCCCGGGTAACGAGCCGTACGTCGGCGTTACGACGACGGCGTGCGACTCGAGAAGCGAACAGAGCGTGAGAAAGTTCGCCTCCTGTGTCCCACAGGTGAAGATCGTTTCCTCGACCGTTCGACCGTGACGTGTCCCGACAGCTTCCCGCAGGTCCGGCTCACCCGCGGTCGGAATCACGTACCCGAGTTCGCCGACGTCGAGATCGAACCGATCGATCGAAAGCGGGCGAACGCCGCTTTCGGCGAGCATGATATCAGCGTCAGCTTCGACCTCCGCAAACCAGCGTTCGAGCGTAAACGGAGCGATCTGCATAGCCGAACGATGGACGGTGGCGTAATAGGTGTGCTGAAGCGCCGAAACACCGGTAGCAAAAAGTACCTGTCTCTCGTTTGTGCCGAACGACCATGGAAGTAACCAACATACCGTCGACGGAAGGCGAAGAGATGGAAAGCGATGTCCAAAAGTCAGTGGCGCTGAAAAAGGACGGCGTCCGAACCGAGTTCGATGGAAACACGGTGCGATCCGCCGAAGTGACGTTCCGACCGGGCGAGCGGACGAGGTTTCACACACACGCCGGCGTGCAGCTTCTCTACGTCACCGACGGAACCGGTGTCGTCGCCACCCGAGACGAAGAACGGACCGTTTCCGAAGGGGATTTAATCATGTTCCCGCCGGGCGAAGAACACTGGCACGGCAACACCGACGACGCGGACGAACCGTTTAGCCATCTGTTTTTCATCGTCGAGGAAGCCGGAACGACGACGACTGTCGTCGATTGACATCCTCCTCCGCGTGAACGCGGAGGGATCCCGACCGCAGTTGGGATCTTAGGGTTTGCACTCTACCACTTGTTCCTGCGGTTGGAATCCGCTGGACAAGTCATATAGGTAGACTGCTGGCTGTGCCAACCAGCCGGTACTCCTATCCCCACCCAAACCGGGTGCAGACTCAGAGTTACTTTCCTTGTTAGTGTCAAGACGGATGTTCTCAGCCCCGTTCACGTCTGCGTTGAACGCCGAATCGCACTCCTCACACACGTACAACCCGCGTTCAACGCGCTGACTGTCGTCTTCCGTACCGCAGACGCAACAGGTCTTGCTCGTGTCTCGCTCGGACACCGCTACGACGTCGATACCCTTGACTTTCGCCTTGTACGTGAGAATCTTGGTGAAGCGGTCGAACGCCCACCCGTGCAAGTCGAGGTTGCCATGCCGACCCCAGTTCTTCGAGTCGCCGGGCTCGTCCTCTCTGACACCAGCGAGCTCCCCGACGTTGATACGCCCAACTTCTTTCTCGACGCATCGCTCAACGATGTTTGTAGCGAGACTGTGGAAGAAGTGCGTCCGGCGCTCGCTCCACGTGTGGTGCAACCGCGTGGCCCGTTCACCACCCGAATCATCGCACTTGGCGATCTCTTTCGGGAAGTAGTAGCCATCCTGTTTCAACCGATTGCCGGGATACAGGTCGGCTTCCTCAGTGCTGTAGGCGACGGCGGCGAAGTTGCAGATACCGAGATCGATGCCTGCTGTCTCAGTGCCGGGGGCGGTAGGCGTCTCTATCTCGTCTTTACAGACGAGATGCAGTTCCCACCGACCCTTCGCGTTGTCGTAGACAGCACGAACCTGTTGGAGATTTTTCACCTCAACACCGGGTCGGGTTTCGTATTCGACAAGGATGTATTCCCACGCTTTGGGGTCTTCTTTGTGATTCGCGCCCTTCGAGAGGCGGACACGGTTGTTTTTGGTGTCATGGCGAATGCCGTTCTGTTTCCACGTGACCGTACTGCGTGGGTGTTCTTCGTGGACGCGACGGCCTTCCGAGTCATAGTAGTTGTTCTTGCGGTAGCCGGGCGGATTCGCACGACGGTCATCAGAGCCGTACCACGAGTTGAAGGCTTCAGCGAGCTCCTCCAGAACGCGCTGACTGGACTGGCTGTGCAGTCCCTTGTATTTGGTGTGAGTCTTCAACTCGGTTTTGAGGTCGCTGTGGTCGGGAATCTCACCCGTTTCCTCCCACACGTTGCGGGAGTGGTAGTTCGCAACGTTCCAGAGTTTGCTGGCCGCCCATCCGTGTCGGTCGAGCGAGTCCTCTACCTGTGAAAGATTGAGGATCTTCGCCCGATGAGTGCGGTGAACCTCCAGCATTCCGAACGTCTGTATAATCACTTATACTCACGTGTATTCTAAAGGTTCGGATTGACAGCGGTGGAAGATCCCCTCATGCTGTTCTTGGTGGTTGGCGGCATCAAGTGACGGCGCGTATCCATGGGCTAAAACCCGTGGTATTGCGCCTGCTCCGCATATAATCATCTGTCACGAGTCTCGGTCATCGATCACGTTCGCTATTTTTGGCGTTCTCGCATCCGCTGTCGGGTGAACTTCGGCCCGCCGCGGAGTCGCCGACGCTTGCGGAACGACCGCCACAATAACAGCGCGAGCGGGACCGACACGGCGAGTGCGACGAGCGTTGCTTCGATCGTCGAGAACGCGTACAGCATCGACGCCGAAAGGACCGTCGTCGCCAACAGCGCTCCGAGAACGATCCGTTTTGCGAGCAGATCGAACGCCTTCTCGTCCGCGTCGAACTCGACGACCAGCGTGACGTTCCCGCGGTCGAGATCATCGAGCACCGACTCGAGTTTTGGCGGAACCCGAACCATCGACTCACCGAGCGTCCGGAACTCCTCGGCACGGTCGGCGACGTACTCGCGCGCGCCCGCTTCGATATACCCCTCTTCGCGGAGGAAGTCGGTCGCAACCGCGATGAAATCGAAGTCGGAATCGAGCGTGACACAGACGCCCTCGACGACGGTCGCCACCCGCAGGACCAACGCGAGATTCGGCGGGAGCCGTAGCGGGAACTCATAGATCGTATCCTCGACCTGCTGGATGATCTGTTGGACGCGGTACTGCTCGATATCTTCGCCGCGAGCGTCCGCGATCGCGAGTTCCATGATGTTGGCCATCACCTTCCGATCCGCGTCAGGGCTTAACGTTCCCATATCGATGAGCGCATCCAGAATCGCGTCGGTGTCTTGCGCCGCGATCGCCATGTAAAACTCGATGATTTTCTCTTGGATGAACGGATCGACGCGTCCAGACATCCCGAAGTCATAAAACACGATCGTGCCGTCTTCGGCGACCGCGAGGTTTCCCGGATGCGGGTCGGCGTGGAAGACGCCGTCTTTGACGATCATTTGGAAATAGATCCGCTGGAGCCGTTCGGCGAGTTCGGTCCGATCGATACCCAGTTGGTCGAGATCGTCGACATCCGAGATTTTCGTCCCGCCGACGTACTCCATCGTCAACACTCGATCGCTCGATAGCTCGGCGATCGCGTTCGGTATCCGAATCCGGTCGTTCTCCTCGAAGTTGTTTCCGATCTCGACGAGCATCCGGCGTTCGCGCTCGTAGTCCATCTCCTCTCGGATCGTCTTTTCGAACTCATCGGCGAGCGTTTCGAGCGAAAACGATCGAGCTTCGCCGACGAACCGCATCAAAACAGGCAGGGACCACCGAACCACACGAAGGTCCGCTTCGACGAGCGGCTCGATCCCCGGCCGCCGAACCTTCACCGCGACGTTTCGTCCGTCTGCGCGGGCGGTATACACCTGTCCGAGGCTCGCACCGCTGATCGCCTCGGTGTCGAACGTCTCGAATACGTCATCGATCGGCCCGACATCGGCTTCGATAACTTCGCGGGCGTTCTCCCACTCAGCAGGAGGAACATCGTCTTGAAGCCGTTCGAATTCATCGATATACTCCGGCGGCAATACGTCCGGTCGCGTCGAGAGGAGTTGGCCGAGTTTGATAAAGGTCGGCCCGAGCGTCAACATCGATTGAAGCAACGAGCGAGCCCGTTTTCGACGGGTTTCCGAATCGACCGTTCGGCTCGGACCGAAGAAGAGAAACCGGTTCGCATCGCGAGCGTACGCGAACAACAGTGGGAGAAACTGATAGGAGACAACGAGGAACCGGCGGTACGCCCGAAGCATTACCACGATACCTCAAGCGACCGCGACAGTGACTGGAAAGCGAAGATGAGATCGCAACTCATCAATTCGACGCTTCCCGTCACGAGATGGGGATCTGTTGGCCGCTATCGGCGTCCGATTTCGGCAGCGTGAGTGTGAGGACGCCGCGATCGATCGTTCCTTCGGCGTCGGCACCGGTCACGTCGGGGGGCAACGGAAGATCCGCATCGAGAAAGAGCGCTCGTTCCTCGGAGAGATAGTTGAATCCTTCGGGGACGTTCTTCTCCCTTCGAGCCTCGATCTGAAGCTGTCTGCCTTCGATCGTCACGTCGACGGTCTCTGGAGTCACCCCCGGTAGATCGACCACGAGCACGTATCCGTCTTCACTCTCCAGTAGATCAGCGAAGACCGTTTCGGGAAGCTCACCCAGCGCTTCGCGCAGTTGCATGCGTAATGATATGAGCGCTCGTGCGTTAAAGGCCCCGGTGGCGGAAGAAAAAGCGTTTCGAGCGCGTGCAAACGAAGTGACGAAACCGTCGGTGAACCCGTCGTTACCTCACCGGCGTAGCTCTCTTTGACCGGCCGTGACGTCGCCTTCGTAGACGACGGCTCGTTCGCCATCAAGCGTGAGCTGTTCGCCATCTTCGATCGAAGACGGAAGCGTCGCGCCGGAGATCATTGGCACGCCGAGTTCGCGTGCGATGATCGCCGGATAGCCCGTCAATCCAGAGTCGACCGCGATTATTCCGGCGATCTTCGAAACATCGCCGGTGAATTCGGCATCGAAGCCAGCCGGTAATACGAGGATCGAACCGTCCGAGACGTCGGTCAAATCGCCGTCAGCCGTTCGAGCGATCGGAGCGGCGACCTGTCCGGAGACGACGCTTCTGCCGGTTGCGATCGTCTCTGCGACGACGTGAACTTTCAGCGTATTCGCCACGTCGGTATCGGGGAATTCGTTCATCATCCCCGCCAAGACGATGATCGTGTCGCCGCTTTCTGCGAGCCCCACATCGATCGCGCTTTGGACGGCCGTCTCGAGGGCCGCATCCATATCGGCCGCGTAGGTCGCATACCGGGCGTTAACGCCCCACGTGATCGCCAGTTGTCGGCGGACGCGATCGTTCGGCGTCGTCGCGATGATCGGGACAGCGGGGCGAAACTTCGCCGCTTTGCGAGCGGTGTATCCGGATTCGGAGAGACAGACGATCGCCGTCGCGTTCACGTCCTGGGCGAGATATCGCGCCGATCGGGCGACCGCATCGGTTCGAATACCGGCTTCGGCGGCCGGGACGCGTCGATCGCGCGTCTCCGCGTACTCTTCGCTTCCCTCGATCCGGTCGATGATGTT
>SKKJ01000374.1 GCA_007121575.1 Natronomonas sp. | reverse complement strand
TAGCTGATCGCGGGGAGGTGGGCGAGGTCCTCGCGGACCTCGTCGTTGACGGCGACGGCGACGTTGGCGGCGACCGTCGCGGCGATCGTCGTCGCGGTTCGGTCTTCGACGGTGACGATCTCGTCGATTTCGGCGATGATCGCCTCGTCAGCCGCACGTCCGTCCAAGACGATTCTGGGGACGTCATAAATGCTCAACAGTTCGAGCCCGTCGAGAGACGCTTCGGTCGAACCGGCCGAGGCGAAGATGAAAAGCGGGAGCTTTTCGTCGTGTCGGTTCCGGTCGCCGAGCATCTGCGTCACGTCTTTCGTCGCGTCGTTCATGTCGTAGACGCCGTCCTCGAGCGGTCGACGATCGAAGTAATGATACACCGCATCCGCAGACGCATGTTCGGCTTCGATCAACGGGAGAACCGCGCGTTCGATGGCAGCCCCCGCCACATATCCGTCAGTGGTCGCGTCGTGGCGGACGACGATCGGGCGTGACTCAATAACGGCTCGTCGGATACTGGACGCAACGCCCGCGATATCGTCGATCACGGCCTCGATCGCTGCATCGTCCGCGAGGGGTTCGACGCGGTCCGGACTCGCTCGGTCATCGAGTGCATCGTCCATTCTCGATTCGACGGCTTCGAGCGCCTCGCCTTCGAGTTCGACGAGCGATTCGGTCTCGATCTGGAGCTCATCGCGACGGACGCGAACTTCCCCGTCCAGTCGAACGACATCGTCCGCTTCGATCTCGGGATACGCACGAACGCCGGCTTCGACGAACGCAGCGCTGTCGACGATTCCAGTCTCATCTCTGAGTTCGAACACAGTGGGTCCGGATGTCTGTCGAACGGAGGCGACAGTTCCTTCCAGTTGGACCGTCTCACCGACGCGGTCACCGAGTGAATCGACCGTTACGCGATCGATCTCCGAGTCGGCAGCGTCCGAATCCGACGCCGTGTCGGCGATATCGTTCGTTGATTCGGTTTCGGTTGCTTCGGTTTCAGTTGCCGCCTCGGGCGAATCTGCCGCACGCGCGGCGAGATCCGTATCGCTCGGATTGCCACCGCTCTGTTGGTCGGCGCTCGGTGTCTGTGTCGTCGCGCCGGTTGATTCGATGTCCGAACCGGCTTCCGCGTCGTCGTCATCCTCTGCGCTGTCGATGAGTCGATCACCGTCCGGCGTCTGAACGAGCATCCCGCGGAAGTCCGATGGGGATTGTCGGATCGACCAGTCGAGATCGATGTCCCCGTTTTCACGGACGTTGTTGACCTGAACGCAAACGTCCTCGCCAACCTCCCAATGGAGGCTCTCGAGTCGGCGGTCCAGTTTGCTCCGGTGAAGGAGTCCAGTGACGTTTCCGATGTTGATGAACACGCCGAAGTCGGCGTATCCATCGACGGTGCCACGATAAAAGCGACCCGGTGTCAGCTGAGACGGTTGGTTGCCTTCGAACTCGAAAACGACGTCTTCTTGATGGACGTCACAGATCGGTCCATCGGTCGAGGTGCCGCAAATGATACAGTTACCCATTAGTGAAACCCAACAGTCGGGGCTTAAAACGGTTGTCGGATTCTATCAGTCATCGGCGCCGACGTTCTGGGTCGATTCGAGCGTTCGCGGATCAGGTTCGATCGTTCCGTACTGAACCGATCGCAGTCCAAGGGTTTCGACGCGTTCTCGAACGTTCTCGTCGACGATTTCTCCGTCTTCGAAGTAGTTTCGAGCCTGCGGAATCGCGACTTGGTGGGGGAGAACCCACGCATTGAGCGATCGGCCGACCGATCGGAGATGATCCAGGGTTGTCGTCGGGAACGATCCTCCGGCGACACAAAGCAAACCGACGGTCGTCTCATCGAACTCATCGAAGCCACAGTAATCGAGGGCGTTTTTCAGTGCTGAGGAGTATGAGCCGTGATAGACCGGTGTACCGAGGATAACCGCATCGGCTTCCTGAACGCGTGTTCTGAACGCCGGGGCATCGCCGGCATCGTCCGAATCGGCGTCGTACACCGGCAGCGAAACCGTTCGAAGGTCGATGAGATCGGCCTCGACAGCCTCGAACTCGCCCGCAGCGGCCAGCGCGTGCCGACATGCGGGACGGGTATAGCTTCCGTCCCGGAGGCTTCCGACGATCGCCGCAATGCGCAGTTGGCTCATACGAAGTGATAGGCAGCCGCGATAAAAACCGTGGCGAACCACCAGGCCGCATCGTTCGCTACCTGCGAAGCCGAGCGACAATCTCGCCGTCTCGTTTCTCCGTCGAAACGAGTCCGTCGTCCGAGAGGTCCGAGAGGAGTTCTGAGAGCCACTCGCGACCGAACTCGCCGTCCGGTGCGTAATCGATTCGTATTCGCGGACCGAGTTCGTCCAGTGCGAGTTCGTCGAACTCTTTCAGCGCCGAGATCACTCGACCACGCATCTGTCGACGGCTCCCCTCGAACGCGGGCTGTGTGGGCACGTCCGGCGCGGTGAAATCGCCGGTCTCATACGCGTGACACCACTCGCGCCAGGGACAACCCGCTTCGTCGCATTTGGGGACTTTCCCGCACGAAACGCCACCGAGTTCCATGATTGCGTTGTTCCATACCCGAGACCGACCCTCCGGCAGGAGTTCGGCCGCGATCTGTTCGAATTCGGCATCGGTATCGGGAACGTCGAACGCCCGATAGAGAACGCGTTTGACGTTCGTATCGACGACCGCGTCGCCGTTGTTGAACGCGAACGAGGCGACCGCGTTCGCGGTGTACGGGCCGACACCCATCAGTTCTCGAAGTTCGTCTGGTGATGTCGGGAACGCGCCGTCGTATTCCGTACACACTTGAACCGCGGCTTCGTGGAGATATTTCGCGCGGTTGTTGTAGCCGAGCGAGTGATCCGTCCAGAATCCGACGATATCGGCTCGGTCGGCAGCGGCCAACGCTTCGACGGTCGGCCACGCATCGAGGAAATCGTTCCACGCTTCGACGACGCGGTCGAGTTGCGTCTGTTGGCTCATCACTTCCGAAACGAGGATTTCATAGGGGTGATCGGTCTTTCGCCATGGATACTCGCGGTGGTCCGTCTCGTACCACTCGATGAGCGCCGATTGAACCGCTTCGACGTCTTCGGGAAGCGAGCACGTCTCCTCGGCCATACCGTCGGTTAGTCGCGGCCGGCGCTTGGGTGTGACGATCCGGGAACGAAACCCACTTCCGGTGATGAGACGGATAACGCGTATGGGATTAGACGACCTCTCCGACGAGATCGGGGCCGCATACACAGACCTCGGCGAGGAGCTACGGATCGAACTCGACACCGAAACGAGAAACGAATTGGCAATGCTCGAAAGCGTCTACGAACCCGACGAAACGGATGAGCTCATTCGGCGCGCGATCCACATGCTGTTTCAGACCGCCGTCGAAACCGGCAACCTCGATTTCCACCTTCGTAGCGGATACGACGTAACATATGACGAGTATCTGTCCGGAATGACGTTCGATGAGATGACCGGTGGCGGGGAACTGTTCACCCAAAACGACGAGAACGCGCGCAGATACCAGTTCTAACGAAGCCAATCTCGAACATCCTAACGAGAGCTAATCGTGAACGTTGAAACGGAGATCAATCGCGAACGCGCTCTCGCCGGTCTGGGATGAGATCGAAGTCGGTCTCGATATCACCGAGGACCAACAGCGCGTAGTATCGAAGATACGCCACGACCGGCACTTGAATCAGCGCCGAGAGAACGATGATCGCGAGTACAAAAACGATCACGAGCCCGACCAGTATGGCGATTCCAGCGGTTGAGGAGAACGAGAGCGTGACGTACGTGAGCCCGGCGAGTAATCCGAGCGGTACGAGCAGTAAAATCGCACCGATTCCGATTACGATAGACGCCAAGATACCTGCCGCGATCGACAGCAGAAAGCCGAGCACGGCGTAAACGAGATACTGCTTCGGTTCAGATTTGATCGATCCCCAAAGCGGCCGCCACGCAGCCAACACGTTGCAGTCGCTTTTGATCATGATCGGTACGACGAAGACGGTCGTAAACGCTGAGACGAGCCCGTACAACAGCCCGACGACGAACAGTACGGGAATGCCAATGATGAACACACCGATCGGAACGATCGGATCAGCGATACCCGTAAAAAGCGGGACGAAGAACAATGCCATCCATCCGAGTACGAGCCCAAGCATCGGCAGGCCGATCACGACTCGAAAGCCGAACAGTCGAAGCCCCTGTCGCCATCGTCGGCTCCAGTAGCGACGGATCGTGACGGTTCCAGAGCGGAGCGACTCGATGAACACGAACTCCATGATCGCCCCCACGACGGCGAAAAGCAATCCGAGGGCGATCGCGCCCGCGACAACCGCGGCAACGACCGTCGCAAACTCAGCGGGGAGACTCAACGGGATCTCTTCGGTAGGGATCTGCTCCGTTCCCCCTGACGTGTTGAACTGCGTACTCGGGAAGTTCATTCCGCTTCCGATAAAGAAAGCGACGATCGCGAGTTTGATCCATTGACGGAAATCAACCGGTGTCAGGAGCTCTCGTGTAGCGGTAAACGCATCTCCGATGTTTTCTACGGCGTGGAGGGCCATATGCAGGTTTCAATAAGCATATAAATAGGGCTTTGGGAGAACGTAGATCAAACGGTCCGGTCGTTCGAGCATACCCGCCGGCAAATCAGCGCGACTACGTCGAGAAGAATTCGGCAACCCGATCTGCGGCCATCTGCGTTTGACCGACGAAGTGATGATCCGCGCTCAAGACGGTGACCTCGCCACCGTGTTTTCGGACCCGATCGGCGACGGATTCGGCATCGACGGTCGTATCTCGCTCGCCGTACACGATCGCGATCGGACAGTCGATGTCTTCGATCGCGGCGACCGCGTCGAGGTCCGACGAAAGCTTCGCGGCCGGCGAGAGTGCGACGACAGACTCCGGAGCAACGCCGGCGACCGATTCGCGGGCCGCAGCCACTAACGCGAGACAGCCGCCGAAGCTGTAGCCGAACAGACTGACGCGATCGTAGGTTTCGCGCGCCCATGCGTACGCGTCTCGGGTGTCCGCTAGTTCTCCGTGTCCGTCATCCCATGGCCCGTAATCGAACCGCAGACACGCACACGGAAGGGCATCACTGACGGCTTTGAGCCGAGGATCGTTTCGGTTCCCACCCATCTGTGGATGCGGGGGACAGGCGACGACGCACCGGTCGCTCTCGGGGGTATCGACGGTTCCGCGTACGTCGCGATCCGACGGAATGACGACGGACTCACTCGTCATACCAGCGGTTCTCCGGTCATTGCGTCGGGGATCTCGACGTCGATGAGCGACAAGAGCGTTGGCGCGATGTCGGCGAGCGTTCCGCCAGTTCTAACGGTTCGTCCGCCAGCAGTGCCGTCCGGAGCCACGTATATGAACGGAACGGGGTTCGTCGTGTGCGCCGTGTGTGGATCATCCGGCGTACCCATATCGTCGGCGTTGCCGTGGTCGGCCGTGATCAAAAGGCGGCCACCAGCCTCCCGGACGGCGCGTTCGAGCCGACCCAGTTGCTCGTCGACTGCCTCGACGGCCGCCACTGCGGCGTCGAAATCGCCCGTGTGACCGACCATATCCGGATTCGCGTAGTTCAATACAAGCACGTCCGGATCGTCGGCTTCGATCGCTTCGATCGCGGCGTCAGTGAGTTCCGGGGCAGACATCTCGGGTCGTTGATCGTAGGTTGCGACGTCGGGGCTCGGTACGATCACTCGGTTCTCACCCTCGAAGGCAATCTCGCGACCGCCGTTCAAAAAGTAGGTGACGTGGGCGTATTTTTCGGATTCGGCCATTCGCAACTGTGTGTAGCCGGCGAGCGAAATCGCCTCGCCAAGCGTTCGTTCAGGCGCGATCGGCGGATACGCGATCGGGAGCTCGAACGTCTCGTCGTACTCGGTCATCGTGACGAGCTCGATCTCGTGTGGAGCCATCTCGAACGGCCACGTCGGATCGATATCGGCGAGCATTCGAACGAGTTGTCTCGCCCGATCCGCGCGAAAATTGAAGAAAACGACGCTATCGCCGTCTAAAAGCCCACGGTCACTGCCGTCGTTGCCCGAGATGAGCGTCGGTTCGACGTACTCGTCGGTCTCGCCGCGGTCGTAGGCGGCCTCAACGGCCTCGACAGCCGATTCGGCTTCGTAGGGCGCGTCTCGGTCGACGATCGCATCGTAGGCTCGTTTCGTCCGGTCGAAGTTCTCGTCGCGATCCATCGCGTAGTATCGACCACAGACGGTCGCGACGTGACCTGTCCCATTGCTCTCGGCGATCGACTCGAGATCGCCAAGAAACCCGACGCCACCGCTTGGGGCGGTATCACGTCCGTCGGTGAACGCGTGCGTGACCGCGTCGAGTCCGCGTTCGGCGGCGAGTTCGATGAGCGCGTGAAGGTGTGCTTGATAGGAATGAACGCCGCCGTCGCTCACGAGTCCCATGAAGTGAACCGTCCCGCCGTGTTCGCGAGCGTGTTCGAACGCGCCGTCAAGCGCCTCGTTGTCGGCAAAGGTGCCCGCTTCGATATCGTCGGAGATCCGCGTCGAGTCCTGTTTGACGACGCGACCGGCACCGATATTCAGATGGCCCACTTCGCTGTTTCCCATCTGGCCCGCCGGAAGCCCGACCCGGCGACCGTGGGTTTCGAGGGTTCCGAACGCGCCCTCCTCTCGAAGCCGATCGACGGTCGGTGTCTCCGCGGCCGAGACGGCATCGCCCGGGCCGCCATCGCCGAGGCCCCAACCGTCGAGGATCACAAGCGCTGCTCTCATTGTGGAGAAAAAGCGACCCGCGGCCTAAGGCCGTATCGCTTCGAGTCTCGGAAGGGTTTTCCCGCACCCACCGGTAGCCGGAGGTATGAAACTGCGAGTCATCGGCATCCTACTGCTCGTTCCCCTCGTGGATGTCCTGTTGCTCGTCGTCCTCGCAACCGATCTCGGCCCGGTACAGATCGGGCCGGTCGCAACCGTCGCCGTCGTCGTGTTGACCGCGCTTTTGGGATTGCTGTTGGTCCGAGCGGAGGGCAGACACACGATCCGGAAGATCCAGCGAAAACTCGCACAGGGAACGCCGCCGACCGACGAACTACTCGACGGCGCGCTGTTGCTCATCGCGGGCGCGTTGATGCTCACGCCCGGGCTCATCACGGACATCATCGGCCTACTTCTAGTCGTCCCGCCGACCCGGTATCCGATCCGGATCGGCGTCAAGCGATACGTCGTTGTGCCGTTCATGGATCGACAGACCGGCGGCTTCGCGACCGGCAACGTCTACATCAGCGGCTTTCCCGGCGGCGAAGAGAACGGCGGCTTCGAGGACGGCTTCCCCGGTGGCCCCGGCCCGGGATTCGGCCCCGGTGAGTCCGATGACGACTCGACGACGATCGAGATGGGACGCGAGGAGTACGAGTTCGAGGACGTCGAGGACGACCCGTTCGAGCCGACGGAGGAACCCGACGACGGCGACGACTCGCGGGACCGATAACCGTGGTACGGGACGACGCGCGGGCACAGAAAAGAAACGTTTAAACGACCCACGGCGCTACGACTAACTGCGCCAATCTGGGCCAATAGCTCAGCCAGGTATGAGCGCTCGGCTGATAACCGGGAGGTCCTCGGTTCAAATCCGAGTTGGCCCACTCGGTTTCCGGATGGTGTTTAGCCGTCCGGGATCGGTGGCCAAACTCCCGTTGGCGTACAATTTCCGGCGAATTAGGTTTCGAGCAGCGGCGCGATTCTCATGAGTTCACGTGTGACTCTCAGGCACCCCCTCGCCCGCTTGCGATTGTATTAGCCGACGGAGGTGATTTCGCGTGAGTCCACGCGTCCTGATGCTGCCGGCTGTACGTCCGTGAATATTTCCCCGAGGTGGTCGACGATAGCCGAGCTGAACCGCGGGATGCTGTCCGCGACGGTTCAAAGCAGTTACAGCCGGTGGTGCGAGACGGCGTGCTGGTTCGTCTTGCCGATACGCCCGTCGACAATCGCCCGCTCACCGCCGAGCGATCACGGCTGACCGTACCGGCATTCACAACCGACTCGACCGCAAAACGTCGCGTATGACAGCTCCCGAGGACTCCGAGGGCGAGCCCATCCGCGTGTGGCTCGTCGAACGGACCTACTCCGACGACGAACAGAACCTCATCATCCTCCCCTATGCGACGCTCGACGGCGAGCGATACTTGCGCAAAGAGCGAGCGCTGACGTCGTTCACCGACCCCCGCGAGACGACTGCCGCCATCGACGCCGATCCGGGAAACCTCGGCAGTATCGACGAGCCCGACCAGCGGGCACAATATGCCGCCGAAGCACAGCGGATGGCCGAAAAGCACGACCCCGACGACGCGATCTGATCGGCGATCCGATCGAACTGGCCGGGGTTTCAGCGCCACGGCTGACCGAAACGCCTCCGTCGACGGCGGTGTGACCCCGCGAAGGCGCCGGTTTTCGACGAAACCCCTATACGCTATCTTGC
>SKKJ01000222.1 GCA_007121575.1 Natronomonas sp. | reverse complement strand
GGCGATCGGATGGTGCCTTTTTTCATGGTCGGCGTCTCAAACTCGGATAATGAGTCACGATTACGAAGCACTCGGTCTCGTCGCCGGGCTGGAGATCCACCAACAGCTCGACACCGAGACCAAACTCTTCTGTAACTGTCCGACGAGGCGTCGCGAACCGGACGAGTCCGTACGGTCATTCACTCGGTTCCTTCATCCGACGAAATCCGAGCTAGGTGAACTCGATGAAGCCGCACTGGAAGAATCCCGCGTCGATCGAGAGTTCGAGTATCTCGCGTTCGATACCACCTGTCTCGTCGAAGAGGACGACGAGCCACCGGCGCGGCTCGACGAAGAAGCGCTCGAGACGACGCTAGAGATCGCGGCGCTGTTAGACTGTACCGTCGTCGATCAAGCACACGTCATGCGAAAGATCGTCGTCGACGGGTCGAACACGTCGGGGTTTCAGCGTTCGACACTCATCGCGACCGACGGCGAGATCGAAACCGAGGATGGCTCGGTCGGAATCGCGGACATGTTGCTCGAAGAGGAATCGGCGGCTCGGATCGAAGAGCGGGACGCCGGCGTGACATACGGACTCGACAGACTCGGAATCCCGCTGGTAGAAATCGGGACCGAACCGGATATCCGATCGCCGAAGCAGGCGCGGGAAGCCGCCGAGCGAATCGGCATGCTGCTCCGATCGACCGGGAAAGTAAAGCGCGGACTCGGAACGATCAGACAGGACGTGAACGTCTCGATCGAGAAAGGAGCACGCGTCGAGATGAAAGGCGTTCAAAGTCTCGACGACATCGACGACCTCGTCGCGAACGAAGTCGGGCGGCAGGTCGCGCTTCTCGAAATCGCCGACGAGTTGCAGGCGAGCGGTGCCTCAGTCGCCGAGCCGCGTGACGTGACGGATGTGTTCGAAGAGACCGAAAGCGGTGTTATCGCCGGTGCGGATTCGGTGTTCGCCGTCCGGCTCGAGGGATTCGATGGGCTCGTCGGACGGGAAATCCAGCCGGATCGCCGGCTCGGGACCGAACTCTCCGATCACGCCAAACGACACGGCGCGGGCGGGATTTTCCACACCGACGAGCTCCCTGCATACGGTGTCACCGAAGCGGAGGTCAAGGCGCTTCGGGCGGCGGTCGATGCCGGGGCTGCTGACGCCGTCGCGCTCGTCGCAGCCGAAGCGGAAATCGCAGAGGGGGCGATCAACGCCGTTGCCGAACGAGCAAAGACCGCGATCAAGGGCGTCCCAGAGGAAACCCGCGGGGCGAACGAAGACGGGACGTCACAGTATCTCCGGCCGTTACCCGGAGCGGCCCGAATGTATCCCGAAACGGACGTGCCACCGGTTACACCGGACCCGTCCGAGGTCGAGACGCCAGAGCTGCTGACAGAACGAGTCGAACGATACGAGGCGGAGCTGGGACTCGATTCGGGACTCGCGAGACAGGTCGCCTATGGTCGTCACATGCCGACGTTCGAGACGGCTATCGAACGCGGCGTCGATCCGACAACCGCCGCCAGCACGCTCGAATCGACGCTGACGGAGCTTCGCCGCGACGACGTATCCGTCGAAACGCTCTCCGAGGAGGCGCTGCTCGCGGTGCTGGAGCTAGTCGAAGCCGGTGAACTCGCGAAGGAGGGTATCGGACCGGTACTGAGCGAACTCGCGGAATCGCCAACCCTTTCGGCCGAAGAGGCGATCGAGGCGGCGGGGCTGTCGGGAGTCGATCGAGCGGCCGTCCGCGAGACGGTCATCGAAGTCATCGAGCGAAACGAACCACAGGTCGAAAGCGAGGGGATGGGTGCGTTTTCGGCGCTCATGGGCGAGTGTATGGGCGCACTTCGCGGGAAAGCCGACGGCGAAGTCGTCTCGGAACTGCTGCGCGAAGAGATCGGTAAACGGACGTAATACAGTGATCCTGTCTCGAAGGTCGAAGCTTTAACTTCTCGATTCGTCTTTGGAAGCGTCCTCCTCGTCGGCTCGTGGGATTTCCCCGCTGGCTCGCATCGCGCCTCTCCGTAACACGCCTCGCATCGTTCGAGCCTCGCGTCCGGTCGGATGTGCCCGTCCAACGAGTCGTCGAAACAGCCGTTCCGTCTTCGGGATCTTCTCGATCGGATGGCCGATATCGTGTAAATAATCCGAAAACGTCTCGTGAAGTCCCTCGATTTCGTGTTCGTCTGCGCGCTCGTGTGGCTCGTCAGTGTGTTGGGTTGTTTCGACCGAGATCTCTCGGAGTTCATAGAACACGATCGTCGCCGCCTGTGCGAGGTTCAACACGGGGTATGCATCGCTCGCGGGGATCGAACAGATCCGATCCAGTTTCGCGATCTCTGCGTTTGAAAGCCCGACGTCTTCGCGACCGAAGACGATGCAGACGTCGGCATCGACTCCGGACAGTTCGCCGGGAAGGGCCGCCGGTTCGACGAATGGATACCGTGTGTGTTTCCTCGCGTCTTCGTTCGGGATCGCGGTACACGCGACGGTGTAAAAGTTCTCGACGAGGAATTCGAACGAAACCGTCTCGGCGTTCGGCAACACGTCCTCACGAGCGTGTCCGGCGAATCCGTAGGCATCACTATCTCGGCCGAATTCCGGTGGATCAACGAGGTACAACTGTGAAAGTCCGAAGTTCTTCATCGAGCGGGCGATGGTGCCGATGTTACCGGGGGTTTCAGCATCAACGACCGCAGCTGCGATGGTCGGCATTGTTCCGCCGTTGGCGACGCGAGTGTATAAGAGCGTTCGTCCGCCGACAACGCGGTCGAAACGACGCTTTCACCGGAGCCATTACTCTCACGCTCCGAACGGTTCCGGTATCGATCGGTTTTACGGTCGTGCGTCCGAAATGCGAGCATGCGAACGGTAGACGCCGCAGGGTTGAAGATCGGTGACGGGCATCCGCCGCGAATTATGGGCGTGTTAAACGTCTCGGCGGAGTCACCATACGACCCGAGCGTGTTCGACGATCCGGGGGCCGCAGCCGAATACGTTGAGAAACAGCTCATCGACGAAGGTGCGGATATCGTCGATGTCGGCTTAGAATCCGCGAACAAGCGGTTCGAAGTGTTATCGGTCGACGAGGAGCTCGAGCGGTTAGAAACGGCCGTCGAAACGCTACACTCAACCGCAGGAAACGTAGTTTGGTCAATCGAAACGCGGTACCACGAGGTCGCCGAGGCTGCGCTCGATGCCGGATTCGAAATGGTAAACGATATCTGTGGATTCGCCGATCCGAAGATGCCAACGGTGTGTGCAGAGTACGATGTCGCCGTCTCGAAAATGGCGTCACCACCGGATCTAACCCGCCCCGGCGCGATATCGAATGTCGATGATATTTTCGAAGCCCTCGAACAGAACGGATTCACCGAAAAGACGATCATCGATCCGGCCTTCGGCGGGTGGTCAGAAGCGAAGACGACGGACGACGACCGAGAGACGTTCGATCGCCTTCGAGAATTTCGCGGATACGGCCGGCCGATACTCGTTTCGATCAACCGAAAGAACTTCCTCCGCGAGATCGCAGGGAGAGATACCGAAGGAGCGCTCTCGGTTTCGCTCGCCGCGACGTCGATGGCGGTCGAACGCGGCGCACACGTCATTCGAACCCACGATGTGGCGGAGACGCGCGACGCTGCACTCGTCGGGCACGAATTCAAGCGAACGCGCACGCAAAACGCCGAACTCGAAGAACACGACGTAACGACAGATAGGGAGGTCCTTCGGCACGTAACTCCCACAGCCGAGGAGAGTACTCCAGCCGTAATCACCTACGTCGTCGAGTTGTCAACGGTCGGTAACGACCCGACCCGACTCATCGAAGCGGCCGAGAAGGACGGGCTTACCGCGTTCTCAGGCGATGAGATTGTCCTCGCAGGAACCGTCTCGGGGTTTGAATCGTTCTCAGCGTCGATCCGGGACGAATTTCCAAACGAATCGGACGCCATAGCGCGCTTTTGTACCAAAAAGCGCGTCTGACACATGAATGACACACGTATTATTGTACAAGAAAGCTTATGCCAGAGGCCGGGGTATCCCCGCTTGGAAGCCCGGAGGGCACATCTGGGTAGGGGTACCTTGGTGCGCTTCGGGTTCAATCTTTACACTTCGTAGTGGCTATGCTATATGAAGAATGGAATCCGGTGTATGAGGCGATCATCGAGGATTTCGGGTACGACCGAGCCGGCGATGAGTCCGCGAGAGATCGCCTCGTGACGCTGGTCTCCGGAAAGCGGCCGCTCGAACTCGATTCTTTCGACCTCACCGGGACTGTCGCGATCTGCGGTGCCGCACCGACACTTGCCAGAGAACTTGAGATCGCCCGGCGTGCAGATCACGTCGTTGCGGCCTCAAACGCGGCCGCAGTCTGTCTCGATAACGGAATTACGGTCGACTGTATGGTGACGGACTTGGACAAAACACCCGAAACCGCACGGGCGCTCACCCAACGGGGCGTTGCTGTTGCCGTTCACGCGCACGGAGACAACGTTGAGTTGCTGAAACAGCACGTTCCGACATTCGAGATCGATGCGGTGCTCCCGACGACACAAGTGAGGCCGGTCCCACCAGTGGTCAACACAGGGGGATTCACCGACGGGGATCGCGCGGCCTTTTTAGCCGATCGCTGTGGAGCCGATCGATTGGTTTTCGCTGGCTGGGCATTCGACGATCCAACGGTCGGCCCCGAAAAAGCCAAGAAGCTACGCTGGGCCGAACGACTCCTTCGATGGCTCGAAGAACGGCGCAAAGAGCGCTTTTCGATCCTCGATGGTCGGCGAGAAAACATCGGCCGGCCGTGGTGAGTGACCCATTCAAAGGTCACCGAAGTGATCCGTCCAAAATACACCGAAGCGGTCGCTCCAAAGGCCACCGTTAATATCACGGGCGGTGTGGACGCCATATGGGATTTCATACGTTTGATCCGGAACGTGCTGACAAGCTCGAAGACGAGAGCCGATACCGGTGGTGCTCGAGCGAGGAGCTAATTTCTCTTTTATCGCCGGAGCCGGGCGATGAGATGGCGGATCTCGGCAGCGGAACTGGCTTTTATACCAATCCCGTCGCCGAACGCGTCGAGCGCGTGTACGCCGTCGATCTCCAAGCGGAGATGCACGAACTGTACGAAGAAAAAGGGATCCCGGAAAACGTGGAGACGGTAACTGCAGAGGTCGCGGATATGCCGTTCGAAGACGGCTCACTCGACGGCGTGTACAGTACGATGACGTACCACGAGTTCTCCG
The DNA here is from genome assembly GCA_007121575.1 of Natronomonas sp. Taxonomy (GTDB): domain Archaea; phylum Halobacteriota; class Halobacteria; order Halobacteriales; family Haloarculaceae; genus Natronomonas. The sequence goes on along the minus strand of SKKJ01000222.1, from coordinate 3,267 downwards.
GTGAAGACGCGATGGCGGAGATAGAACGTGTGCTCGCCCCGGGCGGACGGGTCGTCTTCGTCGACTGGGACCTATACGGCGACGGAGAGGGCGGCTCCATGCCGGGTGAGCGCCATGGCCTGGGTCATGCGATCACGGCGCTTTCGAAAGTCGGATTGACCGTCGATCACGCCACGTCCCGAACCGAGACGTTCGTCTGTCGGGCTCGAAAGTTGCGATAGACGTCAGTGCAGCAGTTACGGGATGAGAATGACCTTTCCGCTCGAGTCTCGGTTTTCGATAAACCGGTGTGCCTCAGCAGCGTCTTCGAGATCGAAGCGGCGTCCGAGCTGTATTTCAAGCGTTCCGGATGCGAGGAGTTCGGTAAGTTTCGGCACCGCGCCCATCACTTTCGTCGGCATCGCACCGATCGCCCGGCCGAGGTGGTAACCGATAACGCGTTTGTTACCGAAGAGGAGATCGACGGTGTTCGGCCGACCCGGCTCGCCAGACGCCGCGCCGTACGAGACCATTCGACCGAACGGTGAGAGCGCGGAGAGGCTTTTATTACTGGTCTCGCCGCCGACGCTATCGAGCACGAGATCGACGCCGTCCCCATCGGTGATCTCCTCGACCCGGTCGACGAAATCTTCCTCGGTGTATCGGATACCGTAGTCTGCACCGAGATCGTCGGCCATAGAAAGCTTTTCTGGTGTTGATGCGGTCGCGATGACCGTCGCATCAGCTTCGGTGGCTAGCTGGACCGCTGCACTCCCGACGCCTCCTGCCGCCGCGTGGATCAGCACCGTCTCGCCCGCGCTTAGCTCGCCCCACTCGTGAAGGCAGTTGTGCGCGGTTAACCACTGAATCGGGAATCCAGCCGCTGCCTCGAACGATAAATCGCCGGGAATCTCGAGAAGACTCCGGGCGTCGACGACCGTGTACTCGGCGTATCCACCGGAAGCAGCGAGGGCGACGACAGCTTCGCCGACAGACCGGTCGACACCCTCCCCGACTTCGCTGATGACGCCGGCAACCTCCATTCCGGGCGTGTATGGAGGCTCAGGACCGCCGAGATACTCGCCGCGTCGCTGCATGATGTCAGCGAAGTTGACGCCGGCGGCTTTCACTTCGATACAGACTTCCCCTTCACCGGGGACTGGTCGGTCTTGCTCGGTCAGCTCAAGGACGTCCGTGTCACCGTGTTCGGTGACCGTCAGTGCGCGCATGTTCGTCCACGTCCGTTCGGTGAGCCACCTTATCAACGACCGCTTTTAGATCGGTTTTGCCGGTTGTGTCGTCGGTTCGAAACGATCAACAACCGTGGCTCGAAAAAGTCAGAATCTCGCGGCTTGCAATGCCAGTTCGATGTGATGTCTCGGATTCGTATCGACGGTCGGACCGTGACCGACATACATCGTAGACAGCGATTCATCGACTTCGGAGAGCAGATAGTCGATGCTTTCGATGAGCAGCGACCGATCGCCTTCAGGGAGATCGGTCCGACCAAAGCCGCCGTTTGCGAACACCAGATCCCCCGCGAAGAGCGCGCTCGCCGATCGCGAGTACAAACAGAGGTGATCGTTTTTATGACCGGGCGTATGAAGCGCCCGAAACGTGCTGTCGCCGATTTCGACGCGATCACCGTCCGCGAGTGCGCGATCGACGAGTTCGTGGTCGGGGTCGAATCCCCACACGTCGACATCGAACGCGTTAACGATCGATGCGACGTTGCCGATGTGGTCCGGATGTGTATGCGTCAGCACGATCGCATCGAGCCTTCCGGTGGCAGCCTCGATTCGCTCGACCGCATTGAAATCGTTACCGGCATCAACGAGAACGGTTCGTTCCCCGTCGACGAGAAACGCGTTGCTCGTAAACGAGTGAACACCCTGTGCGATGTTCCGTACAGTAGACATACCCACAGATAGTTAGAGGAGCCGCTTGGCTGTTATTATCTCCTCAACAACCTCTTGGAATGGGAAATCGAGAGCCAAAATCAGTGCAGATGTGTTCGCGTAAAGACCGAATCCGTTCTGCGTCCGGTGTTGAATCGGAATTTCCGCGGTCAGTTTCAATCGGCGCTGACGCGAAGCCGTTCGGATTGGTTCCTCACCGTTTGGACCGAACCCCCGGTCCTGTGAACGGCTCGGCGAAGCCGCTCTGCGGAAACGCCGGCCTGATTGGCTGCCGTCTGCAGCTCGAGTGTGCCGTTCTCATACAGCGTCATCGCGGTTTGCATCGCGTGCTGCTTCATATATCGGGTGATGTTCCTATGGATAATAATAGTATCGAGAGATAATATGTCAACCCATGACCTTATATGCCAATCCATATGAATGATCATTACCTTAATCGGTGGGGTATCCACTGTGGCTCGCAACGTTTTAGTCCGCGCTACTGTCCTATCCGGTATGGAGCACGCCGACGAACTGTTGGATGTACTGTGCGAGAACGCCCGATATTCGACGGCGGATCTCGCACGTCTCACCGGTCTCTCCGAGGCGACCGTCGAGGAGACGATCGCCCAGCTCGAAGCCGATGGTGTCATTCAGGGATACACCGCCGTCGTCGATTGGGACGCCGTCGGCAGTGACCGCGTCCGGGCGCACGTCGAGCTCAATGTAACCCTCGATCGCGAAACCAGTTATCGAGACGTCGCAAAGCGGCTCGCCGGTTTCCGTGAGGTACAGGGGCTTCGGCTCGTCTCCGGCGATTACGACTTCTCGCTCGAAGTCGAAGGCGAGAACATGCGCGAGGTATCGCGCTTTATCAGCGATAAAGTGGCGCCGCTACCGGAAATTACCCAGACGGTCACACACTACATCATGGAGACGTACAAAGAGGCCGGACATCGCTTCGACGACACGAGCGACGACGATCGACTCTCGGTCACGCCATGACGTTGCAGCCGTCTGACCGCGTCGTCGACGTTCCACCGTCGGGCATTCGCCGCTTCTTCGAACTCGCCGAGGAGATGGACGATGTCATCTCGCTCGGCGTCGGCGAGCCGGACTTCTCCGCACCGTGGGGCGCACGAGAGGCCGCAATCACCTCGTTAGAGCGAGGACAAACATCATATACAGCGAACCGCGGAAAGCGAGAGCTCCGTGAAGCGATCGCGAGCGACGTTCGTCGGTGGAACCTGGAGTACGATCCCGAGGACGAAATCCTCGTGACGGCCGGAGCGAGCGAAGCGATCGATCTCGCGTTCCGAGCGCTCGTAAATCCCGGTGATACGGTCGCGGTCGCCCAGCCGTGTTACGTCTCGTATCGACCGAGCGTCGC
>SKKJ01000095.1 GCA_007121575.1 Natronomonas sp. | reverse complement strand
CGATCCACTGAAATGGCGGTTCCACCCTTGCTGTTGTGGGTGTTTTCGAGACAGAGCAAACCGGTTCCCGGGCGATGGCTGTCGCCGCTGACGAACCCGTCGGCGATCGCTTCGGGCGTCACGACGCCGCGCTCACCGCCATCGAGCGGTCGCGCTTGTAGCTGTGCGTGCTGTGCGAGTCCGCCGAGTTCGGATCGATAGATGTGGCTTTCCCGTTCGAGCAGGACTTCTTGGCCTCGTTCGGTGTGAACACGCGCGGCGATTTGATTGCCCATCGTCCCCGACGGCACGAAGAGTGCGGCCTCTTTCTGCAAACACTCCGCGACAGCCGCTTCGAGTTCGTTCACCGTTCGGTCTTCGCCGTAGACATCGTCACCGACGTCCGCCTCGGCGGCGGCCGTCCGCATCTCCGCGGACGGTTTCGTTACGGTATCACTCCGCAGATCGATCATGCCGTGAGAAGGGGATGGCCCGATTGATAAGGGTTGTCATAGGCGGTTCGGGTTCGTTTCGAGCGTCTGCGACGCGTGATGACACGGGTACTGCGGTATTTATTACCGATTACGGCAATTATATAAGCCTTGATCGATCGTCGCGATGAGTCGTGATCGACCGATCGGAAACACATCATGTTCAGTGACGCACTCACCTACCCGAAAAGCGGTACCGACGCAGTGAAGACCATCCTCATCGGCGGTGTATTGACGCTTTTGAGCGTGTTGCTCGTACCGATCGCACTAGTGACTGGCTATGTCGTTCGCGTGGCCCGTTCGGTCAACGACGGTGCCGAAACACCCCCCGTTTTCGACGACTGGGGTGAGCTATTCGTCGACGGCGTGAAAGGAGTGGCCATCATGTTCGTGTACTTTCTGGTCCCAGCGGTCGTCTTCGCGGTGTTCGCCGGCGGAGCCGCGTTCCTCGGTGCTGCACGGCTCGGCGCTGCGGTCGCGCTGATCGGTGCGCTCGTGGCGTTCCCCCTCTGGCTCGCCGCGTGGTACGTCGGCACCGCGGGATTCATCAACTTCGCCGTGACCGGGCGTTTCGGTGCCGCGTTTGAGTTCGAGGCGCTTCGACCGATCGTCACGAGTGGCACGTTCGCCACCGCGTGGCTCGTCGGCTTGGGTGTTCTCGTCCTCGGAAGCGTCGTTTCCGGGATCATCGGATTGATCCCCATCATCGGCCTTCTGGCCGCCTTCGTCGCGTTCTACGTGACGGTCGCCGCGACGTACTGTTACGCAAACGGCTTCGCTGACGTGATTTCGGTCGAATCGGCACCCGAAGCACCCGATATCGACCCTGCGGTCTAAGCTACACGCTTTCGAAAGGTATCGCTGTTCGAACGGGGAATACAGAGAACGCGTGTACACCGAAAAATCGCTATTCGTGAATTTCGATCGCGGGTCTGGACGGTTCGGCCGTTTTCACAGCGGCTTCATCCGCGTTCTCCGCAGCCAAGACCCGAACTTCGGCATCGAACTCCCGTTCGATCAGCCACGACGCCGATTGCAGCGCGGCGAACTCGGTTTCGGGCTCGAGCGCTCGTTGCAGCGCTTCTCGGTGTTCCTGTAGCTCTTGGCCGTAAGAGGCGGCGTCTTGGCCGTGGCGTTTGATCTCCTCGTGTTGCATCAACTCCCCGATGACGTTCGGCGCATCGCTGTCGATGGCGATATTCAACGCCTCGTGTTTCCACTCGGGTGTGACGACGATATCGATCCGCTCCGGGTCTTCGATCCCCGCGACATCGATGATCTGTCGAACGTCCTCACGCGTGTTTTCGACCAGCCGCCGTCGCTTTTCGATCGTTTCGCGATCGATATCCGCGGTCGGCCATTCCGCCTCGACGACGAAGCCCTCGTGTCCGAGGTCATCCCACAACTCTTCGCAGATGTGTGGCGCAACGGGTGCGAGAATTCTGATCGAAACCGAGAGTGCACGCTCGAACGTTTCGCCGTGAACCGCCGTGTAATCGCGATACTGTCTGAGCGTTCTGACGAGCGACTGCGCACCCCGAACGGCCGTATTGAAGATCAACCCGTCGTACTCTTCGCCCGCGATGACGATCGCCGCTTCCGTTTCGCGCTCGACGTACTCGGCGATCGGTCCCGCCTCGTCGGCCGTCTCGATGTCGCCGGCCGCGTACGAGTCGACCAGTTCCGAAAGCCGCGAGAGAAAGGCGTACGCCGACTGGACGCCCTGATCGGACCAATCGAAATCCCGCTCGGGCTGTGCGGCCTGCATCATGAACAGCCGGGCCGTATCCGCGCCGTACTCGGAGACGATCGCTTGCGGTGAAACGACGTTGCCCTTCGATTTCGACATCTTCTCGCCTTCGAGTTGAACCATCCCCTGCGCGAGCAGATTCTCGAACGGCTCTCGGTGTTCGAGCCCCTCGTGATCGGCGAGCGTCTTCGTCACGAACCGCGAATACAGCAGATGCATCACGGCGTGTTCGATGCCGCCGACGTACTGATCCACCGGCATCCAGTCGTTCGCCCGATCGCGATCGAACGGCGCGTCATCCAGTTCGGGGGAGACGTATCGGAGGAAATACCACGACGAATCGACGAAGGTGTCCATCGTGTCGGTTTCTCGTTCCGCGTCGGCCCCACACTCGGGACAGCTCGTCCGTTTCCACTCTTCGGCGGCATCGAGCGGATTGCCGGTCGTGTTGATGAACTCCGGCAGTTCGACCGGCAGCTCTTCTTCGGGGACGGCGACCGATCCGCACTCTTCGCAGTGGACGATCGGGATCGGTGTGCCCCAGTACCGCTGTCTGGAGATCCCCCAATCGCGCAGTCGATACTGGGTGTGGTGAGTCGCGTGCTCGATGTCCTCGGTCAACCGCTCCCGCGCTTCTGCGCTTTCCAGCCCGGTGTATTCGCCGGAGTTCACCAAGACGCCGTCTTCGGTGTAGGCACCGTCACTCACGTCCGGAGCCTCCGGTTCACTCCCGTCTTCGGGCACGGGCGCGATCACCGGCACGATATCGACGCCCATCTTCTCTGCAAAGGCGTGGTCGCGGTGGTCGTGGCCCGGAACGCCCATCAGCGCGCCCGTCCCCACGTCCGAGAGCACGAAATCCGCGACGAACACCGGAAGCTCCTCGCCCGTGATCGGATTCGTCGCCGTGAGACCGGTCTCGACGCCGTTCGGCTCATCGCCGTCCGGATCGGCTTCGTGGTGGACGAACTCGTGGACGGCCTCGTTCGATTTGACGAGTTGTTTCGCGATCGGGTGATCCGGCGCGAACGCGAAAAACGTCGCGCCGAAGAGCGTATCGACGCGGGTCGTAAACGCCTCGACCGCGCCGTACGCCTTTTCCGGCCCGGTTATCTCGAACTCGAGGCGGGTCCCGTGCTGGCGGCCGATCCAGTTTCGCTGCATCTGTCTGACCGAGTCCGGCCAGCCGTCCAGTTCGTCGATGTACTCGAGGAGTTCGTCGGCGTACTCCGTGATCGAGAGGAACCACTGCTCTAGTTCGCGGGTCTCGACCGGGGTATCACACCGCCAACAGAGCTCTGCATCCGTCTCGACTTGCTCGTCGGCCAACACCGTCTCGCACTCGGGACACCAGTTGACCTCGGCGTCCCGTCGCTCTGCGAGCCCTTCTTCGAGAAAGCGCAAGAACAGCCACTGGTTCCACCGGTAGTATTCGGGCGTGCAGGTCGTGATCTCACGATCCCAGTCGTAGCCGAACCCCATCGACTCCATCTGGCCTTTCATCGTCGCGATGCAATCGAAGGTCCAATCGCGTGGGTTGGTATCGCGCTCTTTGGCGGCGTTCTCGGCCGGAAGTCCGAACGCGTCCCACCCCATCGGGTGCAGCACGTCATCGCCGCGCATCCGACGGTATCGGGCGTACGCGTCCGTGATCGTATAGTTCCGGACGTGGCCCATGTGGAGCTGTCCGGACGGGTATGGGTACATTCCGAGGACGTAGGTCGGATCGTCGACCTCGTCGGGGGTCCGGTACACGGAGGCGTCGTTCCACGCCTCCTGCCAGCGTCGTTCGACCGCTGCGTGGTCGTATCCGTCGTCGTGCATAGAGAGGAAGTTACGTTCACCTTCCGACGGTTCGGCCCTTAAACTTTCCATCCGCGCGTCGGCTGTTTCACCGCGTGGGATTCGAGGCGAAGGCTCATACCGGACGCAGACCTATTTACGAATATGGTTGGAGGAACCGTCACCGGGCGAGTAAGAGGTATCGTACGATCAGTTCGAGGATCCAACAACGGGGAAACGGACGAACTCACCAATCCGTGGATCGCGGGCGCGGCAGTACTCTTGGTGCTCGCACTTCCGCTCATCCCGTTTTTACTCATCGTTTGGAGCATCGCTAAAACGCTGAAAGGCGTCAGAAAACGCGTTTCGTGGGAGTAGTTCTTTTACCCGGTTCGGTTATCGAAGCTCGGTCTCGACGAGTCCGAATCTGGTTCCGTTGTCGTTCTGTTTCGCTCGCTCGTACACCACGTGGGCGGTGGCGACGTCCTGAATCGCCAGTCCGGTCGAATCGAAGACCGTAATCCCGTCTTCGTCGGTTCGCCCCGGGCGTTTCCCGGCGACGATCTCTCCCAGTTCACCGTATAGATCCGCATCCGAGAGCACGCCCTCACTCCATGGGACGTTGATCTCGCCGGAGTGTGTACACTGTTCGTAATCGTCGATAACGAGCTTCGCTGACGTGATGATATCCGCGCCCAGTTCGTTCTTTCTCGGTGCGTCCGCTCCCATCGCGTTGACGTGCGTGTGCGCGCCGAGGTCGTCGGCACTCACGATCGGCGACCGAACCGGTGTCACCGTCGAGAGAACGTCGCACGAGCCGGCTTCGGCGATCGAGCCACTTCGGACATCGAACTCGTCGCCGAATCGCTCAATAAATCGCTCGATAGCTTCTTCGCGCTTGTCTGCGACCACCACGGTTTCGATCTCTCTGACGGTGCTGATCGCCTCTAACTGCGTGTACGATTGGACGCCCGCTCCGACGATGCCGAGCGATGTCGCGTCTTCGACAGCGAGGTGGTCCGTCGCGACGGCGGCCGCCGCCCCGGTTCGTATTCGGGTGAGCGAGGTCCCGTCCATGATCGAGAGCGGAAACGCGTTTCGAGGGTTCGAATACACCATCGTTCCGAGCACGGTTGGAAGGTCGTACTCGGCCGGGTTGTCGGTGTGAACGTTGACCCATTTGATCCCCGCCGCATCCCAGTCTCCGGCGTCCATATACGCCGGCATCGATCGAAAGTCACCGTTGTATTCCGGCAGCTCGATATACGACTTCGCCGGCATCTGGACGCGCCCGGCCTCGTAGGCATCGAACGCTTCTTCGACAGCGACGATGACTTCGGCCATTTCGGCGTTTTCCTCGACGTCTTCGTAGTCTAACAGCAGCGTTTCCATACGGCAACACTTGCACGAATCGTATTTATATTATTATCATTCCAATCTCGGGGAAAACGTCGGATATTTGTCGGGGAAAACATCCGAATGCCCAATTTTGATCGGGTTCTGTCACTCGAAGAACTCTTTCACCCGACGCTTCGTCTCCGGCTCGTTGTACGCCGCGATGGCGTGATGGATCGCCTGCTGCATCGATTCATCGAGATTGAGCGGGCGGACGGAGTGGACCTGTCGTTTCGCGAGACCGTGTACGTACGTGGGCTTCGATTCGAGCGTCGACGCGAGTTCGTCCGCGGCGTGTTCGAGCGAGCCGGGGTCGTGACACTCCTCGATGAGGCCAATCTCGTACGCCCGTTCGGCGTCGATCGTCTCGCCGGTCATGATCAGGTATTTGGTCATTCCCTCACCGATCATCCCCGGCAGTTTCTGTGCGCCGCCGAGATCCATCGCCAGCCCCATCGTCGACTCCGGCAGTCCGAACCGGGCAGTGGTATCGGCGATTCGGATATCGCACGCGACGGCGAGCTCTAGACCGCCGCCGAGAACGTGTCCTTCCAACACTGCGACGACCGGCGCATCGAGCGACTCGATCGTCCGAAGCACGTCGTGGACTCCCTCAAGGAGGTCCCGAACGTCGAGCGGTTTCATCTCGCCCCACGTCGGCACGTCGGACATATCGACACCGGCTGAAAAGTTCCCGTCCGCTCCTCGTAGCGTGACGACGGAGGGGTCCTCATCCTTCAGCGTCTCGAACACGTCTCCAAGCCGTTCGTACATCCCCCCCGTGAGCGCGTTCGACTTCTCGGGGCGGTCGAGTGTGATCTCGACGCGATCTGCGGTTCGATCGACGATGATGTCCTCGGATGCCATAGTCCACGTTGCTGTGACATCCACTTTGTTGTTCCGTACAACCGGTTGATACGAGCCGTCGTTCTGCGAGATCAGTTGACACAAATATCTGCCCGCTAAACCCAATGTCGTGACCGACGCAAACGAGTGGTTTCTCGAAAATCACGAACATCTGCAGAGTCTCGGAATCGTCTTAGAAGAACAGCGAGAGGGATACGTTCGGCATACCCTCCCCCACGACGATTCGCTCACGAACCCCGAATCCGACGTGATCCAAGGCGGTGTCGTCGCGACGTTGATCGATCACGGTGCCGGTTCGGCGATTCGCACGACCCTAAAAGCGCCGAAAGAGCAGGTTCACGCGACGACGGAACTCAACGTGAGCTATCTGCGTCCCGCGACGGCGGATCTGACGGCCGAATCGACGGTCGTTCGCTCCGGTCGAACCCAGGGCGTCGTTCGCGTCGAAGTGACCGCTGACACGCCCAAAGGGCGGAAAGAGATCGCTATCGGTCGCGTTTCGCTCTATCTCGATCGAAATCCTGCGTAATCCGACGATCTTGAAACGAGATCATCCAACAGTTATGAGGGTTCACTCAGAAGCCATCGCATGACGCTACGGATCGGTCTGTTGGGGTGTGGAACGATCGGCACGGAGATCGCGACGGCGGTTGACGACGGTACCATCCCCGATGCCGAGTTAACGGCGGTGTATAATCGAACGCGGACGGCGGCGGCCTCCCTCGTTGACTCACTGGATTCGACGCCGTCTATTGTCGATTCTGCGTCCGAACTCTCCGCTGAGTCCTCGCTCGTCGTCGAGGCGGCGAGCCAATCGGCTGTCCAAGACGTTGCCGTTGACGTTCTCGAATCCGGGACGAGTCTCATGCTGTTGAGCGTCGGCGCGCTCGCCGATCCGGAGCTCAGACGAGACGTGGTCGGTGCGGCCGATCGCGAGTCGAGTCGGCTGTACGTTCCATCCGGTGCGATCGCCGGGTTGGATGCGATCAAAGCTGCAGCTCTCACGGAGGAGCTATCGACGGTCTCGTTGACGACTCACAAACCGCCGGCCGGACTCGCCGGAGCACCCCACATCGAGAGACACGACATCGATCTTTCGGCACTCGAAGAACCGACGGTCGTCTTCGAAGGCTCGGCGAAGGACGCGGCGACGGCGTTTCCATCGAATATCAACGTCGCCATCGCACTCAGTCTGGCCGGCACCGGCCCGACCGAGACGACCGTCCGGATCGTTGCCGATCCCGCCGAGGAGAATAACGTCCATCGAATCGAGGCGCGTGGAAGCGCCGGTCGGATCGAAACCGAAGTCCGGAACGTCCCGTCACCGACGAACCCGAAAACGAGCTATCTGGCGGCGCTTTCGGCGATCGAAACGCTTCGGGGAATCACGTCCACTGTGAGCGTCGGAACATAAGAATGCGTTGGTTGACGAACCGGGTTGATTGAAACGAAATCATTTATAAGTTGCGCAATTTTAAGGTCGTGCGCGTGCAATGATACTATTGCAATGAGTACACAAAAAACGGTCCAACAGAAAGCGGGCACTGTCGAGGACAACGCCCTTCGACTCGATACCGAGAAGGCCGAACAGATCATCGACGCGCTCAACACTGATCTCGCCGACGCGTACGTCCTCTATCACCAACTTCACAAACATCACTGGAACGTCGAGGGCGCGGAGTTCCTCGAAATCCACCGGTTCCTTCAGGAGGTCTACGAGGACGTCGAACTCGCCGCGGACGCCCTCGCCGAACGACTGCAGGCGCTCGGTGGCGTTCCACACGCGAGCATGACGGCGCTCGCAGAGAACGCCACCGTCGAGCCGGAAGACGAGGACGTCTACGACATCCGAACGTCGCTCGAAAACGATCTCGAGATGATGGGCGATATGATCGAAAGCTACCGCCAACACATCGAGCTCACGGAAGGACTCGGTGATTATACGACGAGCGAAATGCTCCGTGGACAGCTCGAGACCCTCGAAGAACACACCCACCACATCGAACACTATCTCGAAGACGACACCCTCGTGTTGGACTCTGCGACGAAATGATCGAAATTTCGCCCGTGCAAAACGGTTTTCTATCTAACTTCTGAAACGTTCGGCTATATAATATCCGGTGGTTTTTCGTCCGTTCGTCCAGGGAGCTCGATCTCGATTTCGAGTTCCGGTTCGTCGACGCCGTTGAACTCGATCTCCAACTCGACGGGTTCTCCGAACGCGAACGGGAGCTCCCACTCGTCGTCGACGATCGTGAGTTCGTCACCCGCTTG
>SKKJ01000209.1 GCA_007121575.1 Natronomonas sp. | reverse complement strand
GACGCCGCTGAAGCGTGAGAACGGCGGCCAAACAGCGGTCTGGTTCGACGCCCTTAAGTATCTCATTCCCGTCGCTGAAAACGAGACAGGCGTAGCCTGTTTCACGCCGTAGTAGCCCGCAAGGCAGAAACTACGGAGGTGAACGATGGCAGATTCGATAGAGGACGCAGTATCCCGCGCACTCAGCGACTCACCCGAGCGGAACTTCCGCGAGACGGTGGACCTCGCTATCAACCTGCGCGACATTGACCTAGCAGACCCCAACAACCGGGTGGACGAGAGCATCGTCCTACCATCGGGTACGGGCCAGGACACGCGTATCGTTGTCTTCGCGGAGGGTGAAACCGCCATCCGCGCGGCAGACGTTGCTGACGAAGTTTTCGACAGCGACGACCTCGAAGACCTCGGAGACGACGATAACGCGGCGAAAGACCTCGCTGATGAGACGGAGTTCTTCATTGCGGAGGCCAACATGATGCAGGATATCGGTCGATACCTCGGGACCGTACTCGGTCCACGAGGAAAGATGCCGACACCGCTGCAACCCGACGACGATGTCGTCGAGACGGTCAACCGAATGAAAAACACCGTCCAGGTCAGATCCGGCGAAAGGCGCACGTTCCATACGCGCGTCGGTTCCGAGGACATGACCGCCGATCAGATCGCCGACAACATCGACGTTATCTTGCGCCGACTGTTCACGGACCTCGAAAAGGGGCCACAGAACATCGATTCGGTGTACGTCAAGACGACGATGGGGCCGTCGGTGGAGGTGCCCGCATGAGCGCCGAAGCGGAACGCAAAACCGAGACGATCCCGCAGTGGAAACGCGATGAGATCGACGCATTGGCTGCGTTCCTCGAGAGCTATGAGTCGGTCGGTGTCGTCAATATCGCGGGGATCCCGAGCCGACAGCTCCAAGACATGCGCCGTGAACTCCACGGCACTGCAGCGTTGCGCGTTTCGCGTAACACGCTAGTGGAGCGTGCGCTCGTGGATGTCGACGAGGGGCTCGAAGCGCTCACGGAGTTTATCGACGGTCAAGTCGGACTTATCGGAACGAACGAGAATCCGTTCGGGCTCTATCAACAGCTCGAAGAGTCGAAGACACCAGCGCCGATCGGTGCCGGTGAAATCGCACCGAACGATATCGTGATCCCGGAAGGCGACACCGGTGTCGACCCGGGTCCGTTCGTCGGTGAGCTCCAAACCGTTGGTGCGAACGCGCGGATCGATGGCGGCTCGATCAAAGTCGTCGAGGATTCGACCGTGCTTTCGGCCGGTGAGGAGGTTTCGGCCGATCTCGCCAACGTGCTCGGCGAACTCGGCATCGAGCCGAAGGAGGTCGGACTCGACCTCCGCGGTGTCGTCTCCGAAGGCGTGTTGTTCTCGCCTGAAGAACTCGACATCGATATCGACGAGTACGTCGCCGATCTCCAAGCCGCCTCGAGCGCGGCACGGAACCTCTCGATCAACGCGGAGTACCCGACGGCGCGAACCGCGCCGTCGATGCTCGCGAAGGCGGCTGGCGAGGCCAAATCCGTTGGCCTGTCGGCCGCGATCGAAAGTCCGGACCTCGCGGACGATCTCGTCTCGAAGGCGGATGCACAACTGCGTGCGCTCGCTGCGGCGATCGACGACGACGAGGCGCTCCCTGAGGAACTTCGCGGTGTCGAAGCCGCCCCTGCAGCAGATGCGGGTGACACGGACTCCGAAGACGACGGCGACGACGCCGAAGCGGATGCGGCTGAAGAACCGACTGATGAAGACGATGCCGACGACGACGCCGACGACGGCGGCGATGCGCTCGGCGACCTATTCGGGTGATAACTAATGGAATACGTTTACGCAGCACTCATTCTGCACGAAACTGGCGAAGAGATCAATGAAGACAACCTGACCGGCGTCCTCGAAGCGGCCGGCGTCGATGTCGAAGAATCCCGCGTCAAGGCGCTCGTCGCCGCGCTGGAAGATGTCGACATCGAAGAGGCTATCGAGACAGCCGCAGCGGTCCCCGCTGCCGGTGCTGGCGCTGCAGCCGCAGGCGACGACGCCGATGCTGACGACGAAGCCGACGAGGAAGCGGAGGCAGAAGACGAAGAAGACGAAGAAGAAGAAGACGATGCAGCCGGCGGCGAAGGTCTCGGCGACCTGTTCGGCTAATTCGGCAACCGTTCTCCGTTTTATTCACGCCTGATAGCGACGCGTCACTATCCGGTTATTTATATACGATAACGTGGCCAGACCTTCTCGATGGAAGTAACGCTTGCACCCCGGGCAACGGCGCTTGCGCTTTGTTTCGTTGCTGGCGGTGTCACCCTCGGCTTGGTCAGCGGGCTGGTTCCGGGGTTACACGCGAACAATATGGCGCTTTTGCTAGCTGGCGTTGCGCCATCCGTTCCGGGACCACCGCTATATGTCGGTATGGCGATGCTCGCGGCCGGCGTCACCCACACGTTTCTCGAAATCGTGCCAACACTCGCACTCGGCGTGCCGGACCCGGCAATGGCGGTGGCGGCGCTTCCGGGGCATCGACTCGTCATGGAAGGTCGCGGGCGGGAAGCGCTTCGGCTGTCCGTGCTCGGAAGTGCGATTGCCGTTCTCCTCGCGGTGCCGCTTGCGATCCCGATTACCCGGTTGATGACCGTTCTGTGGCCGACAGTTCGAGCGAACCTTTCTATATTTCTCGCCGTTGTTGCCGGGGTGTTAATCCTTACCGAACGAGGAATCGGTTTAAAGCTCATCGGCGCGATATCGTTTCTTTTGAGCGCGCTGTTGGGTCTTGCGACACTGGACCTTTCGCCAACCGCTCCGCTCACGGCGGGTGGAATGCTCGCACCGCTGTTTGCGGGATTGTTCGGCGCACCGGTATTGATTGACGCCATCGGCGGCGATGGCGTTCCACCCCAAGACGACCCACACGTTGCGACGTCGAAGCGAGGTCTCCTCGGTCTCTCCGGACTCGGAACGCTTTCCGGTGCGATCGTCGGCTACGTTCCCGCCGTCTCAAGCGCCATCGCAGCGACGTTCGCACTGCTCGCCGTGCCTGGTCGGTACGGTGCTCGGGGGTTCATCGTGACGACATCAGGCGTTAACACCGCAAACACCATCTTCGCTCTGTTCGCGCTGATTGCCCTCGGTGCCCCTCGAACCGGTGTCTTGGTCGCCGTTGAGGCGGCGTCCGTTCCGCACTCGATCCCACATCTGCTCGTTGGGGTCGCCTTTGGAGCGATCGCTGGGGTACTCGGTGTGCTGGTGATCGGCGATCGATATTTCACGATCGTCGGACGTATCGATCCGGCGCGGCTCTCTGTCGGAGTACTCTGTGCGCTCGCCGCGATCGCGTATCTTTTCGCCGGTTGTGTCGGTGTCGCCGCGTATCTCGCGGCAACACTTATCGGGCTCGTTCCGGCTCGATTCGGCGCACGACGAGCGAATCTCATGGGGGTGCTGATCGGGCCGATTATCCTTGGCTAGCGGGCTTAGAGCCGATATTTCGGCCCCTCGTCGGTGTCTTGTACCTCGACGCCGAGCGCTTCGAGATCGTCGCGAAGTTGATCGGCACGGTCGTAGTGTCCCGCCTCGCGTTCGGTTTCTCTAAGCTCGAGCACTAGCTCGACGAGTTCGCCAGCGAGCGTTACGTCTCCTTCCGATTCGCCGCTAAGGTCGAATCCGAGGACGCCTTCGCCGAAGCGCTCGAGCGTCTCGAGCGTTCGGCGGAGCCCACGGTAATCGTATTCGTCGTTCTCATCGAGATGACGGTTCGCGGCGACGGCGAGATCGAACAGCGCTGTGAGAGCCTTGCGCGTGTTAAAATCGTCGTTCATCGCGGCGGTGAACGCCTCACTCGCCTCTGCGACCGCATCGCTCAGATTCGAATCGACCTTTGTCCGGGATTCGGGGCTATCGAGTGCGCCTCCGATTCGCTCGTAGGCCGTTTCGAGACGGTTCCATCGCTCTAAGGCTTCTTCGATGGCTGCGTCACTGTAGGTCTGCGTCGAGTTATACGACGCCGAGACGAAGAACATTCGAAGTGGGTTCGTCCCGAATCGGTCGACGGCCTCCGAGACCGGGATGAAATTTCCGAGACTGGAGGACATCTTCTCTTCATCCATCTGGAACAGGTCTGCGTGTAACCAGTATCGGGCGAACGTTTCCCCGGTCGCGGCCTCGGTCTGTGCGATCTCGTTTTCGTGGTGCGGAAACACGAGATCACGCCCCCCCATATGAATATCGATCGAGCTATCCAGATGTGTCATCGACATCGCAGAACACTCGATGTGCCAGCCGGGACGGCCGATTCCCCACGGTGAATCCCACGTCTCGCCGGTCGGCTCGGTATCGTACGTTCTGTCGTCGTGTCGGTGCTCGAAAACTGCGCTCTCGGAGACACCTCCCGCCTTCCATAACGCGAAATCTGCCGGATGACGTTTCTCCGCGCGTTCGTCCGTTTCGCCCTGCGATTCGACGTCTTCGAGGGTCTGATTCGAAAGCTTTCCGTACTCCGGAAACGCCGTTACGTCGAAGTAGACGGAGCCGTTCGATTCGTATGCGTATCCACGATCGATGAGCGTCTCGATGAGATCGATGATCTCCGGAATGTGTTCGGAGACGCGGGGATACACCTCCGCCCGTTTGAGATTCAACGACCGCATGTCGGTGAGAAGCTGACTGATAAAACGGTCCGCTACTTCGAGTTCGTTCTCTCCGAGGGTCCCGCCGTTGGTGTGTTCACCGATACGGGCGACGATCTTTTCGTTGATATCGGTGATGTTCTCGACGTGGCGAACGCCGTATCCGAGGTGTTCGAGCCATCGATGGATCACGTCGACGTGCGTCCACGTCCGCGCGTGTCCGAGGTGCGCCGCGTCCGAGACGGTCAACCCGCAGTAGTACAGCAACACGTCGTCTGGGTCTGCCGGTTCAAACGGTTCACGTTCGCCCGAAAGCGTGTTGAGGACACGGAGCGTCATTGTCGGAGCCAAGCCCGGAGCCCGTTTTAATGCGTCGCTTGGCGTGCGTTACACGATTGCTTCGACGATCCGGACCGCGTCCGGTGCTGCACGGCGATCGACAACGACGGTTGCTGATCCGGCGGTTCCACCTGCAGCAATAACGTCAATCTCAGCGGTTCGAAGCCGATTGAGTATGGTTCCGAGAAGTGTCGCTTCGAACTCGCCGCTCGCGGTGACTGCCGTATAGTCGCCCCCATCTGCCGTGAACGTCGTCTCTCCGATGGTCAACAAGCCGTCACTATCGTCCGATTTCGCTACTCCAGAGTGCATCGAGACACTCGCCCTGCCGGTTTCCTGTTCGTACTCATCGAGCTCTTCGGCGTATCGACGCAGTGCGGCACCGACCGCTTCGGTCTCACCGATATCGAGAAAGCGTGCGGCGGCAGTGTAGTTGATGATCCCCGCTCGGAGCCCATCATAGAGAAACGGATGTGCTCGGACGGCCGCCCTGGTATCTGATGCGACGGTCATGATCGGTGATCGATCCACTCGATCAAGGGCGTATCGATCCGGTATGGTCTCTAAAACCAAGCGACCACCGATGTGTCGGCCGATTCCCGAAGCCACTAAAGCTTCGGTTACCTACGTGTTCGTATGCAAGCGCTCGTCATCGTCGCTCACGGGTCACATCTCAACCCCGACGCGAGCACACCGACGTACGATCACGCCGACACGATCCGGAGTGCCGGTGTCTTCGACGAGGTTCGAACCGCGTTCTGGAAAGAGGAACCATCGTTCCGAGAGGTGCTTCGAACCCTTGAAAGCGAAGAGGTGTACGTCGTTCCGCTGTTTATCTCAGAGGGATACTTCACCGAGGAAGTGATCCCGCGAGAGCTCCGTCTCGAAGGGTGGGACCTCGACGAGTGGGACTCTGACGGGACCAGCGCAACCCACGCAACGTTTGAGGCAACCGATGTCGGAAAAACCGTCCACTACTGCGGACCAGTCGGCACTCACGACGCCATGAGTGAGGTGATCGTTCGACGGGCCGAAACGGTAACAGGCGACGACGATGTCGGCGACGGATTCGCGTTGGCCGTCGTTGGCCACGGCACGGAACGCAACGAAAACTCCGCGAAAGCGGTTCATTTACACGCCGACAAAATCGCGAAAACCGGACGGTTCGAGGAAGTGAAGGCGTTGTTCATGGACGAGGATCCCGAAGTCGATGACGTGACGGACTTCTTCGAGACGACTGATATCATCGTCGTTCCACTGTTTATCGCCGATGGCTATCACACACAGGAGGATATTCCCGAAGATATGGGGTTAACGGACGATCACCGCACCGGCTGGGAGACGCCCGCCGCGGTCGATGACCATCGGATCTGGTATGCCGGGGCTGTCGGCACGGAGGCGCTCATGGCTGAAGTCGTCCTCGAACGAGCGGCCGACGCCGGTGCAGCGGTCGAGACGGCGATTCGCGATATCGATCGACGAACCAAACCGAGCGCGAACATTGGGGCAGGTGACTGACGTGGATGATCAGCAACTGACCGCGTTGCTTTCGGCCGCCGAAACCGGCGTCGATTGTGATGGCGTCACCGCCGAGCTCAAAGCCGACGGCTATCTGTTTGAAACTCCCGATGAACACCACGTAGGGCTTTCTGAGCCAGCGTTCAGAGAAATCGCCGGACGAAACCCGTGGTTCGTTTCGAACTGGTATTATTGGCACGGACGTGATCGGCCCGATACTGAAATCGCGTTTTTGCGATGGCTTGAGAACGCGGACGATCTCTCCGTCTCTGATCGGTATGAGATGATGGCCGATGGTGATCTCGTCGCTTCGTGGGGAGAACTCCGGATTGAAATCACGCTCGCTGACGATGGCAACCGAATCTACACCGTTCGAAACGAGGCCGACGCCGAACGGACGATCGAAACGCTCGAGATCCGCTCTGATCCGTTCACGGCACGCGAACTCGTAAAGCACGATGATCGAGGTCGGTACCGGCCGTTAAAGACGGCTCCGACGCTGCCGACCGGTTGGACGTTCGTCGATCTAGACGGCCGAGCGCTCGCTGAAACCGTCGAGTATGTGTATCCTGCGACGATCGCGAACTGGTATCTCGAACAGCAGGGTAAACTTGACGTCGATCACTGGCGCGAGACGATGCAGCGACAAAGCGGGATATACGGTCTGATAAAGACGTGGGACCGCGGTGACGGATACGAGCACGTCAACTGGGTTACCGAAGCGTGCTGTGATGATAGCCAGTGTTTGAAACGCCGCGAGTGGGAGTACGACGACGAGACGACGCTCGATGTCGACGGTGGCGAGGGGGTGTTCCCGTGTCGTGAGCCGTGTTCGCTCGTCGTGTCCGCCGCCAGAAAATGGACGCAGTTAGAGGCGGAAGAACCGAAACGGTATGAGTTCGAACTCACGCCGAGCGAGAAAGAACAGCTCGAAGCGATTATCGACGCCGTTGCCGATGGGGAGACGGAATCGATCCGCGAGGCGGATATCTATAACGGTGCAAACCGGTATCGAACCCGATTTCTCCGTGCCAAACGGGTCGATGAGGCCGGGCGGCTCTGTGGAGTCTCGACCGAGACCGATGCTGATACTGATACTGATGCTGATGAATCGACGTAGTGCCAATTACCGTCTCGGCGAGACTCATTGAAGCAGGACGTACGCGGCACCCGCACACAGCGCCCCCGAAACGAGCGCGAGCGTACCGAGGAGGATCGCGAGGTTCTCAGCTGCAAACAGCGACCCAACGGCGAGAAGGACTGCCACACTCCCCAACACGACGATCGGAAGTAACCGGAAGACAGGTGGCATCTCCGTCTTACGGGTTTTATTTGGCGTCGCGAGGTCCGGATCGACTTGAACTTCGTTTTTTTCAACGATCGTTCGATCAAGCGTGACGTCGACGTAATGCGTCTCTTGGCCGTGGCCGACGACGACTTTGAGCTTTCCTCGAACGGATTCATCGGGCCATGCCGACGGGTCGCGCGTTTCGACTTCTATCAATCGACGCTCCCCTGATTCGAGATAGTGATTGGTCGCTTTGAACCGAGCGATCTGTGAGAGGCGGTCGTCGAGGTTGAGATGAATATGAGCCGGTTCGCCGTGGTTATATAGTTCGATCGCGAATGGACCTGCCGCTTCAAACGCCGTCGGAACGTCGAGTGTGTGTAGTCCATCGCGGTTAACCGCGACAGCGAGCGGATCCGTCACATTATGTCACACTCTCGGTATGGTTAAAAAGGCTACTGCTATCGTGCTCCCCGCGGACGCGTCCGAGCCGCGGATCCCGGATTCTCCGCGATCGCCGTCGTTTCAGGCGGTCGCTTCCTCGCGCATATCCGGCGGCAAGAGGTTCGGGATTCCGTCTTCGATCGGGTATTCCTCTCCACATTCGGTACAGATGAGACGGCCTTCGAGGATCTCTTCGTCGTCTTCGTGGATGATTTCGAGTTCGAGTTCGCCTTTATCCAGGGGACAACACAGGATATCAAAGAGCGATTCTTTCATACGCATCCTTGTGATGGGCGCAAGCAAAAGTATGGCGGGTCATCGTCGGGGCCCTCATTTCGAATACTGCCGAATACACCAGCTACAATATGGGGTCCGAACAATATCCGCCCGTGACCGGTGGAACGTATACGCTCGTTATCGAACTGCGCCAAGAGACGACCATCGAGATCGGCGCACTCGGCACGCACACTCTCTCTG
>SKKJ01000239.1 GCA_007121575.1 Natronomonas sp. | reverse complement strand
GACGACGTTCGCCGGTGCCGACGTTTCTGCGGGCGGCTCGCTCGTGATCCTCTCCGCTGAGGATTCACCGACCGGTCAGCCGATCACGATGAGCGAATCGCTCATGCCGCTCGCGAACGTCGCCGATCCGGCCGCGTTCGAAACGTCGCCGCTGAGTGCGCTCGAGGGATCCGCAATGAACGGCTTCGATAAGGGAATCGAGACGCTGTATGCCCGAGACGGGAATCCGTTCCTGGATGCCGCGGCGGTTCACGGACTTCGGTATCTCTCTGACGCGTTTTCGAACCTCTCGACGGATGACCCGGACGTGATGGATCGTGCGGTGTTGGGAATACTCCTTGTCCAGTACGAGCGGAAACCGTCGATCATCCACGCGTTTGGCCACGCGTTCGCCCGGCGGTATCCCGTCCAGCAAGGTCACGTCCACGCGGTCATGGCACCACCGGTACTTCGCTACGTGCTCGGAGAGGTTGATGGCATTACGCCGAAACTCGCCGAAGCGGTTGGAGTCGATCCGTCGGTCGATTCCCCGATCGAGGCGGTAGTCGAACGAATCGAAGCGGTCCGTGACAGCATGGATGTCCCACGGCGAGCGGGGGAGCTTTCGGGCGCCAAGCGTGAGGATATCCCGGCGCTCGCCGAATTCACGTTAGAAGATCGGATGATGACACAGCTTCCGGCCGATCTCGATCCGACGCAGGCGGAACTCGAAGCGATTCTCGAAGCGGCGTGGTAACTCTCGGGGTCTTCCACACGTACCGAGAACTGTTATACATCCCGGCGCAGTATCCGGTTTATGAACGATTCACAATCGGGCGAGGATCTCGCTGCAGTCGCGGCGGAATACGCCACCTCGGTCTCATTGGACGATCTTCCTGAACCGGTACGCGATCGACTACCGATCGTTCTTTTGGATACGCTCGGCGTCTGTATCCGCGGCAGCGAGACCGACTATATTCGACGAGTCGCAGATGGGATGGCCACGATGGGGCGAGGTCCGCTTTCTGAGAATGAATCCACCGAACCCGGTGCGACTGTCTTCGCGACAGGTGATAGACGCGACGTCTCACAGGCGGCGCTTTTGAACGCCGCAGCCGGCACGACCCTCGAACTCGATGAGGGAAACCAACGGTCCGCACACCCCGGCATTCATACGATCCCACCGGCGCTGGCGGTCGCTCAACACATCGACGCAACCGGGGACGAGCTCCTCGAAGCCGTTTTGGTCGGTTATGAGGTCGGAGCGCGCCTCGGTGATTGTATTCGGCCGATGAAAGCCGGATTGCATCCGCACGGAGGCTGGGCACCGGTTTCGGCCGCGGTCGCGGTCGGTCGACTGCTGTCGTTCGATGCCGACACCATGGCGGACGCCATTCGAAACGCGGTCAATCCGTTCGTCGTCGGCCACTGGCAGGCCGCATACGATGGAGCGACGGTTCGAAACTTCTATACGGGGCTTTCGTGCCAACACGGGATCGTGGCGGCGACCCTGGCTCAATCCGGCGTTACGGGCGTCCACGGCGCGATCGAGACGTGTCTGCTGCCGTATACTGCCGCCGATGCCGTTACCGACGAACTGCTCTCGCCGTTCGAAACGTTCGGCGAGGCGTATTATCTCACCAGCAGTTACGTCAAGGTTCACGCGGCGTGTCGGTATACGCACGCGCCGATCGAGGCGCTCGCCGATATCGTGGCTGATCGGGACATTCGTCCAAACGACGTGGATCGAATCGTGGTCAGAACGTTCGAGCTCGGAACGACGCTCGACCGAACGGATCCCGATACCGTCCTCGGGGCGAAATTCAGCATCCCATTCGCGCTCGCGACTCGCCTTTATACCGGCCGTTCGGGTGCCGATGCGTTCACACCCGAACTCGTCGCTGACGAAACGGTTCGGTCGCTCGCCTCCCGTGTCGAACTCATCGCGGATGAAGCCTTCGACGAACGCGCAGACGATGGACACTGGGGTGCGTCGGTAACCGTTGAACTGAACGACGGGACGACGTACACCGCCACGAAAGAAGACGCCCGCGGCGGCGGCGACTCACCGTTCACACGCGAAGAGATCCTCGAGAAATTCGATTCGGTAGTGAGCACGCGACTTTCGAAGGACGCGACACGCGATCTCCGAGAACGTATTTTATCCGTCAGATCGTCGAAGTCCATCAATTCGATGCTCGAACCGCTTTTGTGAACCGCCTCGGTCTGCTTTTTCTGTAGACCGACCGCCGTTCTTCTCAAGCGTCCGTGCGCTGCTGTTCGATCGATCCGCTCCGTCAGGGTTTCCCGGGGAAATTGACGTAGCGTTCGAGCTTTGCACGCGCGTCTTCGAGGACGGACGAGCCGTGATAGACCAACCCGACATCGAACTCGTATTCGAGCAACCGCTCGAGACTCGATTCGGCTTCGTTGAGGTCCTGTGAGTACACTGCGGGTGGGAGATGGAAGTACCCCGCCGGCAATCCGCGTTGATCCGCTCCGGAAACCGCATCGCCCATTACCGCGATCCCTTCGGATTCATCGACCCATGCGTGATTATCCGGTTCGTGGCCGGGGACGTGTACCGCCTCGAACACTCCGATTCGATCGCCGTCTCCGTAGCGGTGATCCGGCGTGTGTTCCGTTTCGAGCGCCGTCTGCTTCGGTACCCACGTTTCGATGTCGTACCGGTCGACGATCGCATCGAATCCATCGATGTGATCGCCGTCGCCGTGTGTGATAACCAGCCGTTCGGGCTCGGTTCCGATTCGATCGATCGCGTCGAAGACCGTCTCGGCCGTCGATTCGAATCCGGCATCGAAGAGCGTCGGTACCTCTCCGGTGAACAGAAAGACTCGATATCGTTTACCGCTCGGTTCTTCCCGGCACGTGATATCGTAGACGCCGTCTATGAGCTCGGTTGGCATACACCCACAGACGACGGCCGATGGGAAAAATCGATCGGGCCCAAAGCTGTGTGCGATTCAACCGGGATCGAATCAGGGAAGCCGTGGCTGGTCCGTCCCCGGAAACACTTCGAACGCGTTCAGCACGCAGGCGATCATCGAGTAATACCCCATCGTGGCAGTGAGCTCTGTGACGCCCGATTCGCCGAACCGTTCGAACGCGGCCTCGTATGTTTCATCGGATACGCGGCGGTCGCCGAACAACTCGCGTCCGTATTCGACGATGATTCGTTCGTTCCCTTCGAGTTCGTCCGCCGGTTTCGACTCGGCGACGACGTCGATCGTCGACTCGCTGAGGCCGGCGTCTCTGGCAATCGGCACGTGTGCTGCCCACTCGAACGCGCAGTCGAACGCCCGCGCCGTCGTCAAAATCGCGAGCTCTCGCTCGTCGTCGGGTAGTTCGCTTTCGAACCGAACGTACGCGCCGACGTGACCGATCCGTCCGGCGAGTTCGGGGCTGTTCAACAGCACCGAAAACGGCCCTCTGACGCGGCCGCGGCTTTCTTCGATCGAATCGAAGTACTCTCGACCCCCTTCCGGCACCGTCTCACGGGTCGTATGGTATTGTATACGGTCTGATCCAGCCATACGAACACACCGAATCGGGGGCTAATCAGTGTTCTGCCGGGTGAACGCTACTCACATTCCGCCAACTCCACGGCGGCGTTGGCGATCGTGTTCGCGGCCGCATAACAGTCGTCCCAGCTCGTGTACTCGGCTTCGTTGTGGCTTTTGCCGCCCTCGCTGACGGCGAATACCATCGAGGTGTCACAGACCTCTGCCATGTGCGTCGCGTCGTGGCCGGCACCACTGACGAGGCGCATCCCGTCATAGCCGAGATCAGCCGCGGCGCGTTCAACCGCGTCCACACACCGATCCGCGAATTCGACGCTGGATGCCCGCATTCGCTCTTCGTACTCCCATTCGACTCCTTCGCGCTCGGCGGCGGCTTCCGCCTCCTTGAGCACACGATTGACCGCCCGCTCGACGACCTCGTCTTCCGGATCTCTGAAATCCCACGTGAACGTGACTTCCTCCGGAATGACGTTGATCGAGTTCGGCTTCGCATCGATATAACCCGTCGTCCCGACGGTTCGCTCGCCAAGTTCTCCGGGAATCGCTCGAATCTCGCCGATCGTCTCCGCCGCCGCGACGAGCGCGTCGGATCGGGAATCCATCGGCGTCGGCCCGGAGTGATCCGCTTCCCCGTGGTAGGTTATCTCTCCCCAACTGAAGCCGACGACACCGGTGACGATGCCGACGTCTTTCCCAGCACGTTCGAGATACGGGCCTTGTTCGACGTGCAATTCGAGGTAGGCTTCGTACGCTTCGTGTGGTTCGGCTGGGTGATCGCCTTTGTATCCAATGCGTTCGAGTTCGGCTTCGAACGTCTCACCATCGGTATCCGTTTTGGCGTACTCTTCGTCGAGATCGTGGACGCCGGCCCACACGCCGCTTCCTTGCATCGCCGGTTGAAATCGCGATCCCTCCTCGTTCGTCCAGTTGACGATCTCGATCGGATGTTTCGTCTCGATCCCCTCGTCGTCGAGCGTCCTGATACACTCGAGCGCGCTGATCACGCCCAACGGTCCGTCGTATATCCCACCGTACGGTTGCGAGTCGAGATGCGAGCCGATCAGCACGGGCGCGGCATTCGGATCCGTCCCCTCGCGTCGGCCGAACATGTTGCCGAACTCGTCGATACGAACCGAGAGGTCCGCCGCCTCCAACTGTTCGAGAAACCAATCTCGGACCTGTTTGTCCGCATCGGAAAGCGCGAGTCGGTGAAGCCCGCCACCCGCTGTACCGCCGATCTGAGCCTGTGCTTTCATCGTCTCGACGAACCTGTCTCGATCGAGTGTTAAACGCATATGAGCGGGGTATCGGCGCTCGAAACCAAAAGGTTGTGCGTCAGTCTTCGCTCTCGGCGAAATTCGAGTATCGAGATTACAACTCGACGCGTCCGACGCCGTCTTCGAACGAGATCGATGTCCCGAACGGTTCGGACAGTTCGTCGACGTATTCGATGATATCGCGTGCCTTCTCGCCGGTCGCTCGCGTCGGGACGCCTTTATATATCGTCGGGGAGTCGCGGAGATAGCCCGGATGGAGTTCGATGCTCGAAAGCGATAGGTCGTCGTCGAACTCACAGACGGGAACGAGATTGCCGATCACGCGGCCGGAGAAGTATCCGCCCGGCGGACTTTCGACCCTGTCGCCGTAGTCGGAATCGGAGTCTTCGTCCTCGCTAAACATACTCGAGACGCCGCGGGCCGCGAAGGCCTCACCGGGCATGCCCTCTGCGGGGTGCGTGTCGGGACCTGCCCCGTATCGGTCGTAAAACCGTGCGGGCAACCGCTCGACGGTGTCGCTCATCATGAAGAAATCACCCGGGTCGTAGAAGATGATCGACCCTTCGTACGCTTCGATGCCGCGAAGCGGTGCATGACTCCCCTGACAGACGACGATGTCGGCTCCGGCGTCGACGCACTCTCTGGCGAACGGGGGTAAAAACGGCGCGGGATCGCTCAGATCGCCGTCGGTGTCCCACTCGTGCGTGTGGACGTGCGCGATGGTGATGTCGGCCTGTCGGTCCGATTCGGCGACCGCACGAAGGTTTCCGTCCCGGTCGGCTTCGTCCACGACCCGCTGCATCCCCTCGACGGTTTCGTCCTCGATGAACCGGAATATCGTGTTGTGGATCCCCGGCGGATTGAGCAGCCACTCGCCCTCGCCGCCGGGCGTGATCCAATGTCCGGCGGTCAGCGCCAGATCTTTGATGATCTCGATGTACTCCGGACTCGCCGCATAGTGCGTCTCGAGCGTGTTCGTTCCCGGTCGTCCTTGCATGTCGCGTCGGGCCTCGCCGGCTTTGCTCCACCGCGTATAGGAGGTCGTCATCGAGACGAGTCCGACCCTGCCGCCCGACGTCTCTCGATAGGTCGGCGTTCGCGCTTCGGCGAGGTTTCGACCCGTTCCGGCGTGAGTGATGCCTTCTTCATCGAGCGTCTCCCACGTCGTTTCGAGCGCGCCGTACGAGTAATCGAGCGCGTGGTTCGAAGCGTGCGACACCATGTTGAATCCCGCCCACGTCAGCTCGTCGACGAGCTCCGGCGCGGTGCGCATCCACGTCCCGCCCGCCTCCGCTGCGGGGTATACTTCGGGATCCTCGTAGTCGTGAAACAGGGTTTCGAGATGGGTGAACCCGATGTCGGCGTCTTGGAAGCGTTCCATCAGGTATCTGAATCCCGGATCTTCGCACGTCGAGATTCGGCGGTTGAGGATCGCGTCTCCGGATAAGGCGACTGAAAGTCCCATGAAAAACGCGTCGCGGTCGGAGCGTAAAAAGCTATGTTCCGCTTGCTCAAGAGCTGCCTGTCCGTGTGGACTCGTCTCGCCGGCCGATCAGTTTCCGGGTCCGCCCCGCGGCTTCGCGTTCGATGTCGTATCGCCCGCCAGAACGACCTCACCGAAACCTTCCTCGACCTGAATCTCTCCGTCTTCGTAGGTCACCGCACCACGGACGACGGTCATCGTCGGCTTGCCGACGAACTCCTCGTCGTTGAACGGCGTCGTCTTGCTCTTCGAACGGAGGTCTTCTTTCTTCGCGACCCACTCGGTGTCGGGATCGACGATCGTGAAGTCGGCGTCGGTACCGACCTGTAAGGAACCTTTCTGCGGGTACAGTCCCCAGATCTGCGCCGGTCGGGTGCTGTGCATGTACGCCCACTGCTCGAGTGAGATGCGACCTTCAGAGGCGAACGTCGCCATCGCGCCAACCTCCGATTCGAGTCCGACGAACCCGGAGATGCTCTTCCACGTGTCATCGAACGGATCGCCGATGTTCTTCTCTTCGTCCGTGTGTGGCGCGTGGTCCGTCGCGATACAGTCGACCCCGCCGCCGTATATCCCCGTCTCCCAGAGGCGCTCTCTTTCGTCGGCGTTTCTGATCGGTGGTTGGACGCGCGCCACGTTCCCTTTCTCGTTCATGACTTCCTCGGTGAACCACAGGTAGTGCGGACACGTCT
Source organism: Natronomonas sp. (assembly GCA_007121575.1). GTDB lineage: Archaea > Halobacteriota > Halobacteria > Halobacteriales > Haloarculaceae > Natronomonas. Next base: position 1,924 of record SKKJ01000239.1, on the reverse strand, counting down.
CGGCGGTGACGTTCACGCCGTCTTCTTTGCCGCGAACGACGAGCTCTGCGCCCGTTCCCGACGAGAGATGGAACATGTGCACCGGGCACTCGGCGTGATCCGCCAAGAGCATGATCCGAGAGACCGCTTCGGCCTCGGCGACGACCGGCCGCGAGTGTGAGTGCGCGATCGGATCGTTGTGGCCTTCCGCTTTGAACTTCGCTTCGAAGTGTTTGAGGATCTCGTCGTTCTCCTCGTGGAAGCCGATCCGTCTCTTTGCCGCCGCAGCGTCCTGCATCGCCGCGTACAACTCTCCGTCATCCGGCGGTTCGATCTCACCGAACGTGGTTCCCAAAAAGACCTTGAACCCCGCGACGCCGGCTTCGGCCAGCGGCTCGACTTGATCGTAGTTGTCCGATGTCAAGACCGCGTAGGACTGAAAGTCCACGTGTGCGCTTCCGTCGGCGATTTCGAACACCTGCTCGATCGTTTCCGGCGAGTCGATCATCGGGTCCGTGTTCGGCATCGCGATGAGGGTGGTAACCCCGCCGGCGGCCGCGGCGGCCGTCGCCGTCGACCAGTCCTCTTTGTGTTCGTACCCCGGCTCACGAACGTGGACGTGACAGTCGATGACGCCCGGAAGCAGATACTGTCCGTCGAGATCGATCACGCGGTCCGCGGAGCCGAGCTCTGCGGGTTCCCCGACCGCTGCGATGGTACCGTCCGATACCCCGATCGAGACGTCGGTCTGGACGCCGTCCGGGGTCACGACGCGTCCGTTCTCGAATTTGCTGTCGAACACCATATCGGGACATCAGACCGCGCGTAGATGTATGTTTGGAGTTTCCCCGCGTATCCCCGTTTTCGTCCGTTGTGTACCTCCTCGATGCTACCGGGTCAGGAACGTCCCGTCTCCCGATTCACCGATCACGTCCATGTCCTCGGCGATCTTCTCTCCACGCTGGTAGGTCGCGATCGGCCGGCCGGTGAGCGTCATTCCATCGAACGGGCTGTACTCGCCGGCCGAGGCGAACTGTTCGGCATCGACGGTCCACTCCGCGTCCAAATCGACGATGACGAAATCCGCGTCCGAGCCCACCTGAAGCGTCCCCTTCTTCGGATACAGGCCGTGAATTCGCGCCGGTACTTCGGCGTACAGCTTCGCGATCGTCGATAGCGAGAGGTGCCCACGCGAGGCCGCATCGAGCAACGACGGAAGCGCCGTTTCGAGCTGTGGCATTCCGGGTGCGACTTCCGTCGGCGGGCGCTCTTTCTCCTCGAGTTGGTGCGGCGCGTGATCGCTACCGAACAGGTCGACCTTCTCGTCGGCGACGCGTTCCCAAAGCGCCTCGCGGTTCGCTTCGTCCCTGGCCGGCGGTGTTCCGATACCGTATGGGCCGATCTCCTCGAGATCTGACTGGCTGAACGCGAGGTGATACGGCGTCACTTCGGTCCAGACCGGCTGACCGGCGGCCTTTGCGGCCTGCGTTCTGTCGATCGCTTCCGCCGTCGTCGTGTGGACGATGACCGTCTCGGTTCCAGTGTCAGCGACGATATCTAACACGTCCGAGACGGCGGTCGTCTCGGCGATCTTCGGCCGCGCCGCGAAAAACGACCTCATACTCTCGCCGTGTTCGGCGAGCGCTCGCCGTTTAAACAACTCGAGGTATTCCTCGTCCTCGGCGTGGATATACAACGGCCGATCGGCGGCCTCGACCTCCTCGAAGGCCTGATAGAGCTCTCCTTTATCAGACATCAACAGCGGGCCGAAACTCGTCGCCATGAACGTCTTAAACGCGGTCGCTCCCGCTTCGGCGAGCGCTTCGATATCCCCCGTCCCGACGTTCTCTTCGGTGATCGCACCGAACAGCGCGAAATCAACGTGTGATTTCTCGCGGAAGATCTCCGCTTTTTCCTCGAACCGATCGACGGTGAAGTCGAGTTC
>SKKJ01000133.1 GCA_007121575.1 Natronomonas sp. | reverse complement strand
TCGCTTCGTTTCCGAGCCCGTTTTGCACGGAGAGACACGCGTCGAGATCACATTTCGAAAGCGCCGAGGCGGCCGATTCGGTATCGAACGATTTCACGCAGACGATCGCGAGATCGGCGGACGCTGGTGGGGTTTCGCTCGCCTTTGGAGCGACCGTCGTTTCGATCGCGCCGGAGATCTCCAGACCGTCCGTGTCGATCGCCTCGACATGTGGCTTACGGCCGATGAGTGTCACGTCGTGCGATCGCGTGAGAAGCCCGCCGAGCAGACTCCCGAGGCTTCCCGCGCCGAACACGATGATCTCCATACCGGTCGTTTCGCGTCAGGAGAAAAAACGCTATCCACACGGATCGGGATCTCATTCGGATCGATATGTCGTTGATCGACGGTTCGCATCCACGGGCGACACTTCGATCAGTCTTCGATCACGTATTCGATGTTCTCACCTCCGGTACCGCAGCCGGGACACGACGCCGGCACCGCGTTGATCGAGCCGAGCTCGCCGCATAGCCCACAGCGCCAAAGCAGCGTTTTTTCGCCCGAGCGGTCCTCTGAACGCGATGCTGTTTGCGTGTACTGTTGCATTCTCATACTGTGTGGTATAATATAGCACGATATATCTCTGCCGGGCGTTCCAAGTCGGGATTTCGGCTGTGGATATCTCAAAGTAATAGTACGGGGTACCCGTACCGTCGGCCGTGTCGGGGTCACGATCCGTTCAGGAGACGGAGATATATCGGGGGCGAGCACTGGGGACACTTGCGTTCGGAACGGTTGCAATGTTGGCCGGACAACTGGTCATCTCGCCGCTTTTACCCACGATTACGGCCGAGTTCGGTATCACTTCCGGAACGGCCGGTGCGGCGCTTACCGCGATGTGGGCCTGTGCTGCCCTCTCGATGTATCCCGGCGGTCGGCTGTCCGATACGCTCGGACGGCGTCCCGTGTTGGTGGCCGCACTCGTGACCGCGTCGGTCGGACTCGGACTCGCGTCGGTGGCTCCTACGTTCTCTCTGTTCGTATTGGCGCTGATGCTCGTCGGAATCGGAATCGGGCTGTACGAACCGACGAGCATGGCGACGGTCGCGGACCTCTTCAGCGCGAACCGAGGTCGCGCATACGGCGTGATCTCCGCGTCGTACAACGTCGGAAGCGGTGTGGCTGCCATCCTCGCGATTGGCGCCCTGTGGATCGGCGTGTGGCGTTCGGCGTTTCTCCCGGCCGCCGCCGGCTTGCTCGTCGTTGCGCTGTTGCTCCACCGGCTGCTGCCAGCACCGTACACGCTGAGTGCGGTCCGAATGCGGCCGGTCGAGTCGTTTCGCCGGATCTTCGTGACGACCGAACTTCGGTACCTACTGGTGCTGTTTTGTTTCAACATGCTGCTTTGGCAGGGCTCGATCAGTTTCTTCCCGACGCTATTACAGACCGATTTGGATATCTCACCCACCATCGCGACGCTCGCGTTTGCCTCGATCTTCGCCATCGGGTTGATCATCAGCCCGATCGTCGGCTCCCTCGGCGATCGATTCGGCCACCGACGCGTCGGCTTGCTCGCGCCGATCGTCGGGTTAGTGGGACTCGCGCTGTTGTTGCTCGTACCGTCGATCATCGGTCTGGCTGTCGGAACGGTCCTCTTCGCCGTCGGAATGGTGACGTTTTGGCCGGTGATGACGGCCGACCTGATCAGCGTGCTCGAAGACGAAACGATGGGTGCGGACTACGGGTTGTCCCGGGCGCTGTTTTACGGTATCGGAAGCCTCGGTCCCACGTACGTCGGTGTCCTCGCCGAACGAACGTCGTTCGTCATCGCGTACGCGGGGCTCGGCGTGTGCTTTTTGTTCTCTGCGCTGGTATTCGTTCGAATCCTGTGGTTCAACGATTCTGAAGGGAAAAGCGATACGTGATCTCGATACCAGTGGTCCCCCATTCACTTTTCGACTCGATCCACTGACTTCAGTGCGTGTTGAAACGGGGAGGGTGATCTCGGAGACAATTCCTCCGAGTGTCTTTATTTGGCGTTCTCGTGTCCTCTACGTGTCAATTCACTTCGATTTCACGTAACGAAATAGCAATAAGGCTTATACCAGGTTACTATAAATTTGTGATCAAATGATATGGTATCGTTTGTGAACTCCCTCGTGCGAGCGGTCATCGAATCGACCTATTCGTATCTCCCCGACCTTGGTCCCTTCGTAGCTACGATCCTCGGTCTTGTTGCTGTCGCCGTCTCACTGTGGCTGTTCGTCAACTGGTTCTACCGGCCGATGGGTGAACGACTGAAGCCCGTCCTCGAAACGCGTGATGAGATCGCTATTCTCACACACCCGAATCCCGACCCGGACGCGATGGCTTCTGCGATGGGCCTCGCTCACATCGCCTCGACCGTCGGCACGGACGCTACTATTCAATACCCCGGTCAGATTCGTCACCAAGAAAACCGAGTTTTTCGAAACATTCTCAACCCCGACATCGAACAGATCTCCCGCGTCGACGAAATCGCAGCCGATGATGTCGTCCTCGTCGACCACAACACTGCTCGAGGTTTCGAGGGATCGGAGAAAATCATGCCCATTGCGGTTATCGACCACCATCCCGGAAACGGCACAGGACTCGATTTCACTGACAAGCGAACAAACTACGGATCGTGTGCCAGTATCGTCGCTGAATACCTCCAGGACATCGGTGCGATACCGATCCATCCAGACGAGGTGGGCGAAGATACCGAAAACGTCATTGACGACGCCGTGGACACCGCAGTCGTCCAACCCAACATCGTTACCGGACTCATGTACGGAATCCACTCCGATACGAATCGTCTCACTTCGGGATTCACCGCCGCCGATTTCGACGCCGCCTCGTATCTCTGTCGAGGCGTCGACGAAACACTCCTCAATCGAATCGCTAACCCAGAGGTCGATACCGAAGTCCTCGATATCAAGGCCCGCGCAATCTCTAACCGCGACGAGCGCGCCTCGTTCATCGTCAGCGACGTCGGTGGCATCAACAACACCGACGCCATCTCTCAGGCTGCTGACGAACTCATCCTCCTCGAAGGCGTGACTGCGGCCGTCGTCTACGGTTCCTGTAATGGTATGACTCTCGTTTCGGGGCGTTCCCGCGACGATCGCGTCCATATGGGCGAGGCGCTAGAGGCTGTGGCAGCCGGCATGTCAGAAGCGAGCGCTGGTGGCCACTCTCGTATGGGCGGCGCAAGATTCCCGCTCCCCGAACTCGCCACCGATGGCGGGAACAGCGAATCGCTACAAGGCCCGCCGCCGGAGTTCGCAGACAAAATTTTCTCCGCTCTTGAAGGTGATATCTAATGACATATTCCCGATCACACACGACGTCTGTACGACCCGTTGATGGTTATTTCGAACCGATTCGAGGTGAGAGCGTGTGAGCGTCACGATGCTTCACGGTCGCCCGGAGGAACGATTCAAGTTCGCGATCGGGCTCCTCGCCGGAACCGTCGTCGCGCTTCCCGTGAACGTTCTCAGTCTCACGAACTGGCAGAACAACCCCGAACTCGGGTACGGCCTCGTCGCTGTCGTTCTCTGTGGCATCGTATTCCGCAGACGGGCGTTCGTCGTCGGAGCCACTAGCTCCATCCTGTTTGTCAGCCTCCCTCAGGCTATCGCCGCCGTCCTCTCGACGCCACTGACGAGTTGGCACGTGTCCGCAGGCGTTCTCTGGTTAGTGGCACTGGCCATCCTCGGCTGTTTGTACTTTATGCGGGAAGCTGAAACCAGAACGAACGCCGATATCGACGTACACTGGCTGTTCCGTCTCCAAAAATAAGTATCCGAAGCGGGCCTGAACTCCGTTCACTCGGTCGTGGTCTCGTCGATCTCGATTTCGCCGTTGTGAATAGCGATCGCGTCTTGGACGACTTTTTCGGCGAGCACCGCGCACTTGATCCGCATCGGGCTCAACTCGACGCCGAGCATCTCGACGATGTCGTCTCGATCCATCGCCTCGACAGATTCGAGCGATCTGCCCTGTAACTCCTTCGAGAGCATGCTCGCCGACGCCTGGCTGATGGCACAGCCGTCGCCGACGAAACTCACGTATTCGATCGTCACTCCGTCGTCGGCCAGTTTGACGAACATCTTGATGGTATCGCCACACATCGGGTTTTCCCCGACGTGTTCGATGTCCGCGTCCTCGAGTTCCCCGTAGTTTCGGGGATTTTTGTAGTGATCGAGGATCTGCTGGCGGTACATATCGGCTCCGAGTCCCATTGGTAATTGCTATAACGGGGATGAAACGCAAAAGGCCACCGGTCGCCGAGATTCGGTGTCGATCCCGTTCGCCGACTACGCGAACAGCTGTCGGGCGTCGTCGACTGCCTCGATGAGCTTGTCGATCTCCGCTTTCGTGTTATAGATGTAGAACGAGGCCCGCGCGGAGGCCGCGGTCCCGAGCACGTCGTGAAGCGGTTGCGTGCAGTGATCGCCGGCTCGAATCGCGACCGCGCTGTCGTTGAGGATGCTCGAGAGGTCGTGTGCGTGGACGCTCTCGAGGTTAAACGCGACGAGGCCGCCGCGATCGTCGCCCGGCGGCCCATACACTTCAACGTCGCCCTCCGCCGTCAACCGATCGTAGGCGTACTCGGCGAGTTCGGATTCGTGTTGCTCGATGTTTTCCATCCCGATCTCATCGAGGTAATCACAGGCTTTCGCGAGCGCGATACCCTGACAGATCACCGGCGTTCCGGCTTCGTATTTCCACGGCAGTTCGTTCCACTTCGAATCCTCGAACGTGACTTTGAGGATCATCTCGCCGCCGTAGAGGTACGGTTCCATTCCTTCGAGGATGTGTTCTTTCCCGTAGAGGACGCCGATCCCGGTCGGTCCTGCCATCTTATGCCCTGAAAACGCGAGGAAGTCGGCGTCGATCTCCGCTACGTCGACCGGTCGGTTCGGCACCGACTGGGCGGCATCGACGAAGACGTAGCTGTCGTGATCGTGTGCGATCGCCGCGAGTTCGGAAACCGGATTGATCGTTCCGAGCGTGTTCGAGACGTGAACGACCGACACCATCTCGGTGTCGTCGGTGATCAACTCTTCGGCGGCCTCCATATCGAGTCGGCCTTCATCGGTGATCGGGATGTATTTACACGTCGCGCCGGTCCGCTTTGCGATCTGTTGCCACGTGACGAGAGAGGCGTGGTGTTCCATCTCGGTCAACACGACTTCGTCGCCGGGCCCGAGCTCGTTCAACCCCCACGCGTAGGCGACCAGATTCACCGATTCGGTCGTGTTCTTCGTAAAAACGATCTCTTCGCGACCCGCCGCGCCGATGAACTCCGCGACCCTGTCGTGAGCCTCTTCGTAGGCGATCGAGGCTTCTTGACTCAACTGGTGAATGCCGCGGTGCACGTTGGCGTTGTACTTTCGGTAGTACTCCGTGATCGTCTCGACGACCGGCTCCGGCGTCTGTGTCGTCGCCGCGTTATCGAGATAGACGAGCTGTGTTCCGTCGAACTCTCGCTCGAGGATCGGGAAATCCGCTCGGATTCGCTCGATATCGAGCGTCTCGGCTTGCTGGCTCATTACGGTCGTCTTGGTCCTCGAAGCTGGTTACTCCTTCGGTTGCGTCGATCGGTTCGACGAACGAGTCCCAGCGTCTGCTCTAGGGAAATTCTACGGAATGAATCGATCAATTATTTATATACTCGGTGATCGTACCTGAACTAATGGGTGCGTTGGAAACGTCGCGTTCGGTCTCCCGACCGGTTGGTGCCGCGTCGTTGAGCGCACTCGGGATGGTTTTCGTCATCGCCCATGCGCGGCATATCGTCATTCACGAAGAGACCACGTTCGGTGTGGTGATCGGCGCGGTTCTTCCGCTGATCCTCGCGCTCTCGCTCGTGGTAGCCGGTCCGCTGTTGTATCGAAGTCGGCTGGATGCGTTGGCGATCACGACGACGGCCGCGTGGGGCTATATCGGTGCGCTCGCATTGGCATGTGTCTCGTTGCTGATCGTGGGCCATCAGGCCAGTAAGGGTGCCCCGCTTCACGGTCCGGGATATCTGACTGCAACCGCAACAACAGGTGGCGCGCTCGTCGGAACGGTGGCTGGCAGATACGACGCGTTGAACCGACAGAAGGCCGAGTTGATCCACGCACTTCAGGAAGCGACGGCATCGCTCTCGACGGCGATGACGACCGAAGAGGTGTGTCAGACCTCGGTTCGGATTGCGAACAAAGTACTTGAGATACCCCTCACTGGTATCTGGCTCTACGATGAAGACGAGACCGCGCTCGTTCCGGCGGTCATCGCCGAACCGGCGACGGATGCGTTCGAGTCGCCGCCGATATACCGCCCCGGGAACAGCCTCTCTTGGAAGGTGTTCGAGTCCGGGGAGGTCGTACGGTATGATGACCTCTCCGTCGAATCGAACCGTCACAACCCGGAAACGATCATCCGCTCTGAGCTCATCGTACCGCTCGGCGATCTCGGCGTGATGAACTTCGGATCGACAGAGCCGGATCGGTTCAACTCCCTCGACGAGACGGTTGCCGAGTTACTCGCCGCGACGACCGAGGCTGCCCTCGTCCGTGCCGACCGAGAGGAAGCGCTTCGGGACCAACAACGCCTGCTGGAAAAACAGAACCGACGCCTCGAAGAGTTCACCTCCGTCGTCAGCCACGACCTTCGAAACCCGCTTTCCGTCGCCCGCGGCCGTATCGAACTCGCGATCGAAACGGATGAGGACACCCACCTTCAGCCGGCAGCGACAGCGCTTCACGACATGGAATCCCTCATCGAAGACCTCCTCGAACTCGCAAAACAGGGCCACACCGTCGGCTCTACCGAACCGGTTTCGCTCGCCGAGGCCGCGGAGAACGCGTGGCGAAATATCAGCTCAGGTAGCGCGACCCTCGCCGTCGAAGACCTCGAAGTTAACGCCGATCCGGACCGACTCAGACAGTTACTCGAGAACCTGTTTAAAAACGCGATTATGCATGCCGGGTCCGATTCGAACATCCGTGTTGAGCCGCTCACCGACAGTACTGGTTTCTTCGTAGCCGATGACGGGCCGGGCATCCCTCCGGATGAGCGCGAACGCGTCTTCGATCTGGGGTATACCGACCACGGCGATGGAACCGGTTTCGGCCTCTCGATCGTCAGTCGAATCGCCGAGGCGCACGGTTGGTCAGTCCGTGCTACGGAGAGCGAAGAGGGTGGGGCACAGTTCGAGTTCCGATTCGACGAAGCCACGTCGTCTCGGTCGTAGCCGACACGGCACGATGCGTTCGAAACGCGAGCCTCCTCGTATTCATATTCCTCCCTGTATTCACATTCGAAGATACTGCGCGTGCAGCGTCTCTTCGAATTCGAGGACGTTCGCCTCGTCGATGAATCCGTGTTCGATCGCCGTCTCGACCGACTCTGTACCGACGAGGTTCGCTACCGACGCCTCGGCGAGGCTCGCGACGACCGTTTCGGCGTCCGCCGTCTCTCCTTCGTAAAACTCCGGATCGACGGTTAAGGAGAGATCACCGTTTTCGAAGGTTTCGCCCAGCACCTCTGCATCACAGACGGAGACGAGCAGTCCTTCCGGCGTCGAGCGCTCTCTGAGTAACATCGTCGTCATCGTTCTTCAACGAGTCGTGTTTCGGCCGCGTTTCGGAGCTCTTCGGCTTCGTCCGCGAGTTCTTCGGCACGGTCGTCCTCGCCGAGTTCTTCGAGCGCTCTGGCTTTCTCTTCGAGCGTGTCCGCGGTTCTGTGTCCGAGCCTGAGCGCGTTATCGAAACAGGTGACGGCGTCCTCGGCGAGGCCTCGTTCGAGCAGGAAAAAGCCGCGATTGTACCACGCTTGCGGGAACCGTGGATCGATTTCGACGGCGCGTTCGGCGTGTTCGAGCGCCTTTTCACCCTGTCCGGAGTTCCACAGGGCGTACGCGAGGTTCGTTTCGGCAGTCGCCGCGTGTTCGGAATCACCGTCGATCCGAAGTGCCTCACGGTAGGAGTCGATGGCTTCTTGGTACTCCTCTAACTCGGCGTGTGCGGCTCCTTTGTTGATCCACGCTTCCTGTTCGATCGCGTCGTTATCGGTGAACTGGACGACTCGACCGAACGTGTCGGTGGCCTGCTCGAAGCGGTTGATTCGCATGTATTCGAGTCCCACATCCAACAACTCCTCTTCATCAACGGCATCGGCCGGGATCTGTCTGCGATCGAGCGTGTCGGAGACGACTCGGGAATCGACCGGATCGACCATCCCGGGATCGACACCGAGTTCGGGTGGATCGAGATCGAACCCTTCGTAGGGATCGCCGAACCCCTGTCCTTCCGAGAACTTGTGGTCTCGTGGTTCGTCGTCGGTCATCTATTCGAGTTTAGCCACGAGCACGCCTAAGGGTTGTGTTGCAGAGTGCTTCGTGTAGTCGTGTCCCAGATAACCCGTGTACATTATACACACACTCGTCTATCGGTTCGATATGCGGCTGTTCGTCAGCATCGACGTCGATCCACTCACAGAGCAGATCAAAACCGTCCAAGAACCACTAACCGGACTCGGTGGGCTCCGCCTAACCGATCCGGCCGACGCCCATGCGACGGTGAAATTCCTCGGCGAAGGCGATCACGACCTCGACGCACTCGAGGTCGCAATTCGCCGAGCGCTAACACGAGCGGCTGTCGAGCCCTTCGAGATTACGCTCTCGAGCGTCGGTGCGTTTCCTTCACGTGAGTATATCCGCGTCATCTGGCTCGGATTCGGGGCAGGAGCCGAGCGACTCCGGACGCTTCACCGATACGTCGAGGCCGAAACGACCGAACTCGGCTATGACGAGGAACGATACGACTATACCCCGCACGTCACGCTTGCGCGGATGGAGAACGCGGTCGAAAAATCGGCCGTTCAACGGTTTCTCGAAGAAACCGATTCCGAGATCGGCCCGTTACGAATCGAGGACGTTCG
>SKKJ01000312.1 GCA_007121575.1 Natronomonas sp. | reverse complement strand
TTCGCGCGCTCGCGAACTCATCGCACACGTCGTCTCCGGCGATCGGTCCGTCGGTCGCGGCCCGGTCGCGGATGAACGAGCAACGTTCGGGAGCGACTGCGCTCGATCGGAATTCGCCGATCGCGTCCGGCGGGTCAAATCGGCGATTCGAGACGGTGATACGTTTCAGGCCAACGTCTCACAGCGGCTTTCGGCCCCTGCGACGGTTCATCCGGTCGAAGCCTACGCCGCGCTCCGCCGGGTCAATCCCGCGCCGTACTCGGCGCTCGTCGAATTCCCGAACATCGACCTCGTCAGCGCGAGCCCCGAACTTCTCTTGGATGTCGCTGGCGATCGACTCCTCACCGAACCGATCGCGGGTACCCGTCCGCGAGGTGAGACGCCCGCGGAAGATGCGACACTCGAAAACGCACTTCGATCCAACGAGAAAGAGCGGGCCGAACACGCCATGTTGGTCGATCTGGAGCGAAACGATCTCGGCAAGGTGAGCGAGTACGGAAGCGTCGACGTTCGCGAATACCGCCGCGTAGACCGGTACTCGGAGGTGATGCATCTCGTCAGCCTCGTAGAGGGTCGACGTCGCGAGGACTGTACGATCGCCGATGCCGTCGGAGCCGTCTTTCCAGGCGGGACGATCACCGGCGCACCAAAGCCGAGAACGATGGCGATCATCGACGATGTCGAGCGGACGAGACGCGGACCGTACACTGGAAGCATTGGGTTGTTCGGTTTCGATGATCGGGCGACGCTCAACATTCTCATCCGAACCCTCGTCCGGCACGGTGAGCGTTATTATCTGCGAGTCGGTGCGGGAATCGTCCACGACTCCGATCCGGAGTCGGAGTACGAAGAAACGCTGGATAAAGGTCGTGCGCTCGTCAACGCCGTCGACGCGGCACTTGCCGAAACCACGTTCTCTATGGGGGTGTCTCAATGACGCGATCGACGGTACTCGTCATCGACAACTACGATTCGTTCGTGTACAACCTCGTCCAGTACGTCGGCACACACGCCGACGTCGTCGTCCGGCGAAACGACGACATCGATCTCGACGGGATCCGTTCGCTCGACCCCGACGGCATCGTCGTCTCGCCCGGCCCAGGTACACCGGCGGAGGCCGGCATCTCGATCCCGATATTCGAGTCGCTCTCGTATCCGACGCTGGGTGTCTGTCTCGGTCACCAAGCGTTGTGTGCCGCTCATGGCGTCCCCGTCGGACACGCTCCGGAGGTCGTTCACGGGAAACCGTCGACGATCTCACACGACGGCTCCGGTATCTTCGAGGGATTGCCGGACCGGTTCGAAGTCGGTCGGTACCACTCGCTCGCCGTCGAGGCTGAACTCCCCGAGACGCTGATCGAAACGGCCCGAACCGAGGCAGACGGTGGCGTCGTCATGGGTGTTCGACACCGCAAAAAACCGCACGAGGGCGTGCAGTTTCATCCCGAAAGCATTCTCACTGATGTCGGCGAACGGATGGTTGAAACGTTCTGTCGGAGGTGTGCGTCTTTCTGAGTATGTTGTATCATCTCAACGGCGAGTTGGTCGAGCAAGCCGAGGCGACCGTTCATGTCGACGATCGAGGGTTTCGATACGGCGATGCGGCGTTCGAGACGTGTCGCGCCTACGGCGGTCGGGTCTTCCTGTGGGATCGTCACCTCGAACGCCTCAAGCGAACCTGTGGGACACTCGGTATGCGAGACGCCGTTCCAGACGATCTCGATGCGCGGATCGACGAGACGCTCGCCGCGAACGAGCTCTCGGAGGCGTACGTCCGCGTCTCGGTGAGCCGAGGGGTTCAGCCGGGGAAGTTGACGCCGAGCGAGACGGTTGAACCGACGGTCGTCGTCTACGTCAAGCCGCTCGTTCGCGGAGGGACCGACGGCGAGTCGGTTTGGAACGATCCTGCCGAGGTCGTCACCGTGAAGACGCGTCGAGTCCCCGATGCGGCGATACCGGTCGACGCGAAGACGCACAACTACCTGAACGGGATTTTGGCTCGGATCGAACTCCGCGAACACGAGACGGTTGCCGATGAGTCGCTCATGTGCGACCTCGACGGCTACATCGCTGAGGGTGCGACGAGCAACCTCTTTTTCGTCGCGGACGGAACGTTGAACACTCCCGAGTGCGGAGCGATCTTGCCGGGAATCACCCGTAAAACCGTCCTGACGTTGGCCGAACAACTCGGTATCCCCGTTGAAACCGGACGATACCCGGTCCAGGAGGTCCGTGATGCCACGGAGGCGTTCTTGACGAACACGACGTGGGAAATCCGGCCGGTCGCTCGGCTTGACGGGACCGAGATCGGTGGCGGTGAACTGACAGCCCGGTTGCAGTCTGCGTACGACGAACTCGTCGACCGGCGCTGTTATTGAGATCAGGTTGAAGCCTGTTATCGAGGGGTAATCGCGCCAGTTCCCGAACGATCGTCTCACTCAGAACTTGTAGTTCGACCTCGATTCTAGATCCGTCTCGTCCGATTCGGCCGGTCCTTTTCGAACGAATTCGTATCGGTCATCGGTCAGATACACCACCCCGTCTTCGACTTCGATTTCCACCGCGTTCAGGTACGCTCCTTCGCACGGCCCGAAGTTACAGTATCCGGTGTCGGATTCGAAGTATGCACCGTGATTCTCACAGATGAGGGCGTTCCCACGCATCTCCGCGCCGGATCCCTTATCGATCTTGATGTGCGTATAGTGTTGACAGTAATTCAACCACGCGTGGATTCTCCCATCGATTTCGACCAAGATCACCTCTCGTTCCTCGCCCGAGTCGGTGTCTCGAACGGTGAACAGATACGTCGTTTCGGTGGGTACGTCGTCGACGGAAGCGACCGCACGTCGGATAGCCATCGTCGGCAGGTATCCGCCGATCGGACAAACCGTTTGTGGGATTCGCCGACCTCGTTTTTATATACTCTCGGGGTTGTAGCCTCGAATATGAGCGAGCTGCGAGTTCTCGTCGACGGAATCGAACTGTCGGCCGAATGGGCCGACGAGAACCCCGAAACACGTGCCGAAATCGAACGGGCGCTCCCGATCGAGGGTGACGCAACTCGTTGGGGTGAGGAGCTGTATTTCGAAAGCGATCTTGACATCCCGGCCGAATCCACCCGCGCGGCCGTTGAACCCGGGGCGCTCGCGTATTGGCCGCCGGGAAACGCGATCTGTCTGTTTTGGGGTCCGACCCCAGCGAGCACCGGTGATGAACCGCGAGCCGCCTCTCCGGTGAACGTTTTCGCTCACGCCGATGTTTCGACGTTCCAGCCGGAACCGGGCGGTGCGACGCTTCGGATCGAAGCCGGTACTGAATAACTGATCGACGTACGTTTCGATACCAATCCCATACCGGAACCGATGGCTACTCTTCGCCCGGACAGTCCCAAATCGCCGCAAGGAGATTTCGCTGAGCCGCGCGTATGTGCCTCGAAAACGTCGGTTGGGCGATCCCGAGCGATTCGGCGATCTCTTTGCCGGTTCGCTTGCGGTTCTCGTCGAAGTACCCGCCGTGGTATGCCGCCTTGAGAACGTCTCGCTGCCGATCGGTTAGCGTCTCGCTGAGGACGGTCGCCCACGGGATACGCTCGGGCGGCGTCGCACCGCGTTCGGCCTTCAGCTTCGCCCGTCCGAAGAGCGCTTCGATCTGTCCGAGGAACCGATGTTGATCGCAGTCGTGGCCCACGGAGACGACGAGCTCACAGCTTTCGGCGAGACGCATCGATTGGAGTCTCGCACCGAGTGCAGTCGTTTTCGAGGCCGCACATTCTCCGACGGGAACGACGGTATAAATCGGTCGTCCCTCCGTCGAGAGCCGCTCGATCGATTCGATACCGTCCACTTCTTTTGCGGCCTCGAGAACGGCTTCGTGATCGGTCTCTGAAATTAGACAGTGCAACAGCGTCTCGGTTGCTTTTCGTTGGCTTATGCTCCGGACCTCGACGGTTCCCGAAAGTCGGGTCGCGAGCGTGTAGAGCGGATCGGTTTCGTCGATCGCGACTTCTATGACGAGATCTCGGTTCCCGTCGCCGTGTAACGCGTTCCGTCGCTCGACCGCCGTGATCGAATAGCCGACGAGCGTTCCGAGCTCGGTCAGTATCTCTTGGGTCAGTTGATCGAACGTGTCCGATCTCGTTCCGTACACGGTCAACACACCGTGGAGGAGGCCGCGATGACTGACCGGAACCGCGAACACGGATCGATAGCCCTGAGAGAGCGCCGCCGAATGCCACGGTACCTCCGAACCGGAATCCGGAACTCGATGTTCGCTGGTCGTCTCGTCCCCGAAGGCGACTTGGACAGCTAACGCCGGCTCCACGCCACTCGGTAAGAGCTCGATCGCCTCGAGATACGACCGATCGACGCCCGCGCGAGCGATGGGACTGATTTCATCCGACGAGAAATCGACGGCCCCCACCCACGCACCGGCGAAATCGTCGATATCGGTCAGCGCGGTACACACGTCTTGGTATATCCCTTCTCGAGCGTTCGCTCCGATCAACGCTTCGTGAAGTGACCTGATCGTCGCGTTGAGCGAGTTTACGTATTCAACCTGCTCTTTCCACTCGGTGATATCGACCACGTACCCCATATATCCGGTTATCTCGCCGTCGCTCTGGAGGATCTGGGTGTAATCGAGCACCCACCGAACGTCCCCGCTTCTCGTCACCATTCGGTAGGGTTCGTGATGGAATCTATTTTTGCTTCCCTCGCTTCCCTCTTTGACCTCCCGTATCACCCGATCGAGATCGTCTTCGTGAACCAACTCCGCGTACGGAGGATCTCCGCGACAGAGGCTCTCAGGGGTGTATCCGAACAGTTGCTCAACGTTCGGGGAGACGTATTCGACAGGCCATCCGGTCTCGTTTCGCCACGTAAACACGATTACGGGTCCCTCGGCGAAGAGATCGCTTTCTTCGATTCCTCTCTCGGTTTCCGTCGTTTGTTTACTTAAGATTCACGTGCCTTCCTTGCATCGTTCAGATGCTCGAAGGATATAAATCCGATCCTGCTTCTCGACCCCGAGAACGTTCGTGGCTATTATAATAGCATCCGCGCTTTTGTCCCCTGATCGTATATATTCTATTGCGACCGGCGTGATCGCCGGCCGTTCGATCCCGGGTGACCCGTCCGGTGTGGGGATGCACCTCTCTTTCACTCGGGGCGACCGGATTATTTCGGCTCGATCGCATCTATATCGCTGTCTCGACCGCCGACGATGACGTCCCCCGAAGCTCCCGGTCCGATCGACAGGTGCGCACCTGCGACGATCGGTGCGATACAGCCCGCGATGACGACTGTCGGGTCGGTGAACGACCCCTGAACTGCGACCGTGCTGTCTGTGGTAATACGGTACTCATCGACGGTTTCGTGCGCTGCTCGGAGCGCGTCGCCGTGTGTGTAGGTCTTTCGAGTACTTCGAAATAACGGCTGATCCGGCTCGATGTGGTCCGGTGGTGCCGTCGGGTTTTCGCTCCAGACGTCGCGTTCGAAATACGATACGGACGGATCGTCGGGCGGGCCACCGTACGCGATCTGTTTGGTTTCAGCGCCGAACGAATACGCGTTCGTTTCAGCGGTCGGAACCACGAGCGCCCGCGTTTCGCTTTCGATCTCCGCGGGCGGACCGAAGGTGACGATCGCACCGAGCGTTGCCGCCCCATAGAACGTCAAAAGAGGCTCGGGGACCGGATCGTCCGCGATGGCGACGCCGACTCCGCTTCTGACACCGATGTGTCGGAGGACATGCGCAGTCTTCCACGCGCTCGTACAGAACCGTCGATAGTCGTATCGCCTGCCGCTCTTCGGAACCGTGAGCGCGGTTGCATCCGAACGACGCTCCCGTGCGATCGCGTCGCCGAGTACGTCCATACCACGGGTACTCGGCCGATTCATGTATGAATATCGTTCGCGGTGCGTCGACCGATTGCGGCCGTTGGTCTCTCTTCCGTCTAACCGTTGCGATAGTCTCGCTTGCATCCCGTATCCGTCACGTACTTCCGCAGACCGCTCGTATCGACGGTATGGAGTATCTCGAGCGCCGTCGGGCGCTTGTCGAGTCGCGGTTGGAAGCCGTCCTCGAGGCCACCGAGCCGTCCACGATGACCGAGCGGTTACTGCACGTTTCGCTTTCCGGCGGGAAACGCGTTCGACCGATGGTGACGTTGCTCGCCTTCGAGGCCGCCGGCGGTGATCTGATCGGTGACGATGGTCGCGGATCGAGCGCATCCGCGAACGCCGTCGATTTCGCCGTCGGGATAGAACTCGTTCACAACGCCTCGCTCGTCGTCGATGACATCATCGATGAATCCGAACTCAGACGCGGTGTCGAAAGCACGTGGGCGGCGTTCGGGTACGGCCCTGCTATCACGACGAGCGATGGGCTCCTCGGGGAGGCGTTTTCGCTTTTCGATGACGATGATCGGGCGATGCGGGCGGTCGCCGAGGCGATGGTCGAACTCGGCGAAGGCGAGGCGAGCGAACTCGTTGCACAGCCGACGAACGAAGCCGAATACGTCGAACTCGCCCGCCGGAAGACTGGGGCGTTGTTCCGTGCGGCGGCGGAGCTCGGTGCGATCGCCGCCGATGCCGACACGTATACGATCGAATCGTTCGGCGGTTACGCCGAGCGCGTCGGCATCGCCTTTCAGATCCGCGATGACGTCCTCGATGCGACGGCCGACGCCGAGGCGCTCGGTAAACCGACCGGCCAAGACGAAGCGATGGAGCGTCCCTCTCTCGTCCAGATCACTGAGATGACACCGGACGAAGTCAACGATCGGGCACGTGCTGAGTCCGATGCCGCGCTCTCATCGCTCGCGGCGGCCGACCCCGGCGAAACCGCCGCGGTCGACTACCTTCGCGATCTCGCGGAGTTCGTCGTCGTCCGCGAGCGGTGATCCTCGACGACGAACGAAAACCGGTTTACCCCGGGGGACGGAACCTCGCGTATGATCATTCCGGGGTCCACCTCACAGGAAGTTGCCGCGGCACTCGCGAGTGCGCTCGATGAACCGCTCGCCGCCGTCGAGTACGACCGGTTCGCCGACGGCGAAACACTCGTTCGGATCCCCGAAACGGACGGCCGCGCGATTGTCGTCGCTTCAACCGTCTCCGATGCCGCGCATATCGAGTTGCTCCAGCTACAGGACGCTGCCGGAGAACTGGCCGAAGACGTCATCACCGTCCTCCCGTATATGGGATACGCCAGGCAGGACAAAGCGTTCGAGACAGGAGAACCCGTCTCCGCGCGCGCGATGGCGAAAGCGATTTCGACGGGTACCGATCGAGTCCTCACGGTTAACCCCCACGAGGATGTAATCTGTGACTTTTTCGACGTCCCGTGTACCCCCGTCGATGCAGCCGGCTGTCTCGCCGAACCGCTTTCTGACCTGTCCGATCCGCTCTTTCTTTCGCCGGACTCGGGGGCGATCGAGCTCGCCGAAACGGTCCGTGACGCGTACGGAGGCGGTCAAACGGATTACTTCGAGAAGGTCAGACACTCCGACACCGAGGTCGCGATACAGCCGAGCGATGCTGACACCTCCGGTCGCGATGTCGTCTTGGTCGACGATATCATCGCCACCGGCTCAACGATGAGCACGGCAATCGAACAGCTTCAGGGTCCGTCCAGCGTGTTCGTCACCTGTGTTCATCCGATGTTGGCGTCTAACGCCCGAAGCAAACTCGCAAACGCCGGCGTGGACGCGGTATATGGTACCGACACCATCGAGAGGGCAGTCTCGGCTGTGAGCGTCGCTCCGGCAATCGTGAACGAATTGTGACCGGATTCTTCTCACCGCCTCTGCTTATTTCCGTCTCGTGAGGAGGATGAAGCCGACCAGCGCGAACGCAGCGACCAACGCAGTAAACCCTCGCTGCTCTTCGATTCTCGACGGCGATTCGTCCCCGGTGGTCGTAGTCTCAGAAACGATCACTGTCTCCGATCGATCGCCGGCCGAAACGGTGTACTCGCCCGCCTCGCCGAACTGTGTGGTCGTCTCGATCGTGGTTTCTCCCTCGCCGATGCGGACCGTCTCGATCGCGATCTGCTCGCTGTCGACGGAGAATACGACCTCGCCCGATGCGGGGCGGTTCGCCGCCGATTCGACGGTCGCGCGGAGTGTCACCGCTTCGCTACTTCTGGGCTCTGCCGGATCGATATCGAGCGCGGTCACGATAACGTCCGCCGGTTCCTCGACGAGCACCGACTGTCGTTCACTCCCCACCGAGAGATCGAACGTCCCCGGTGAGTCGAACTGATGGGTGAATCGATGTGTGGTGATTTCCCCGAGATCGAGTCGGCCGGACGCGATCGTTACTGTTTCGTCGTCCACCCGAAACTCGGCTCCGTACGCACCCGAATCCGCCCCCACGTTCGAGATCGTCACGTTCGCTTCGAGCGTTTCTTCGGTGACGATCCGTGGCTCGGCGAGCGCCCCGGCGCGGTACGGTCCGCTCACCGACCACGATTCGATCGAGTATCGAACGTCCGGTCCACCGAACGCTTCGACGTGCTCGCTTTGGGTCGGAATCGGCGGCGTTGCACTCGTCTCTGTATACTCTTCGGCGACGGCCCGAAGTTCGGTACCGCCAGCCGATTCGATCGCGTCTAGAAATCGCGCCTGCGTCAGCGGCGAGTCGTCGGTGTGGATCTCGGCGATAACCGCATCGAGCGTCGTTCCCGCGTGCGCCCGCATTTGTCGGTCCAAATGCGCGAACACCAACGTCCCTCGATCGTAGTCCGCGTCGGTTCCAGTCCACGTCGCTGGGTCGGCCAACACGACGTCGTCGTACTCGCTCGCGGTTCCTTCCTCGAGTCGGTCGACGAACGTCTCGTAGTCGATCTCGCCGGTTTCGTAGGGTAACAGCGCCGAATAGTAATCGGCCATCCCTTCGATCGTCCATCGCGTCTCCGCGGTCGGTTCGTATCCCTGACGCGTGTGGACGTACTCGTGAATCCACGTA
>SKKJ01000005.1 GCA_007121575.1 Natronomonas sp. | reverse complement strand
TCGACGACGTTCGTGACGATCGGAATCGTCGTGTCGTCCGGGTCGATTCCAAGTCGGTAGGATCCATAGGTCGCTCCGATACTGAAAATAACCGCGATGATTGCCAAGAGCATTCCACTGGTCAGTGAGATAACTAACAGATCGGTGAGCGCCAATTCTGCGCCAATAATACCCCCAAGGAGCCACGCACCCAGCGCGAGTGCGGTAAAGATGGTGGCAGCTAACGCGAAAATAGCCGCGATATTGGCCCACAGAACTCGATCTCTCGCGTCGAACTCTGTGGTCCCCAGATGAAGCCGTGTCGAGAGTCGCGATGAAAGGATCGCACCGAGGTTTCCTCCCATATCAACCATCGTCGGAACCATTACCGCGAGCAGGGCGAATTCCTCCAAATTCTCTTCAGCGCTTTCGAGCACTAACCCTGCGAAGAGGACGACGATTGAAAGAATCACTAACAGCGGGAACATGTTGGATACGATCGCCTTCGTGTTCCAACTTCCCAGCGACCCCGACGGAACGACCATCAGAGCAACACTCCGACGACATATATCGCGATAAGCAAAAACAACATCCCGAAGACATCGCCCAATGTCGTGACGATCGGTCCGACGAGATTATCGGGATCGTATCCGAGCTTATAGCCGGCAAAGAGCAGCGCTAATAGCCCAAAAATAAGCACGAACGATGTCAGAACTCCCGAAATGAGCATAATTCCTACCAAATGACTCAACGGTGCCACTTCCCATCCCGGCAGTAACGTTAGACCGATCCACGTGATAACGCCGATCGTGATCGAGATCCCGATACCGTTAATAAACGATGCGAGGACGGCGTTCACCAGTCGTTCGTTGTATTCGAACCGCGGTTCGAGCAATCCTTGATGAAGGCCACTGGCAATCCTTCCTACGAGTGCTCCATAGACGTTTCCACGGGTCGCAAGAAATACCGGGATCATCACCAACAAGCCCGGAAATTGGGCGACACTTTCGATAATCTCTTCGAGAACGAGACCTGCAAACAGTCCCCCGAGAAGCGCGATCAGTAGAACCGGTATCGCTTCGCGATATATTGACCAAAATCCCTCCCGGAAGGTCATATTACAGACTATCGCAGTCTCTTGTTAAATGTACCGACGTTCGATGATTCGGCCCGTTCTCATCTATTCTCGTACCCTATCGATGTCGCCATCGGATCACACTATCTACGGCCAGCCCGTCCGCTCATCATCCCCTTTATTCTCCTCTTCCGGCTCAGTAGCCAGCTGCCACCCGGCAGTTTCTGCGGCCTCTTCCAGCTTGCGGTACTCCCAGCCGGCTCGCTCGGCCGCGTCACGGATCGCCTCGTCGACGGAGACGAGAATGTATCTGTCGGCGTGGTGTTCCGGTTGGTTTTTGATCTTCACGAGGCTCGCTGGCTTTTCCCGTGGTCCCGGGAGGAAATCCGGATTGAACCCGTAGTCTCGCGCCCGCTTTCTGACCAGATGTGTCGGCTCGTCGCTCACGATACCGAGATGGCTCGTCCACCGTTGGGTATCGCGGATCACTCCTGAGGGATTGACGAGCCGCTCTAACGCTTTCAGTTCGAAAGCGAGTGTGATCGTCTCGTACTCCTCATCTGCCATACGAACCGTTTGACCGAACAGCCGAAAACGGTGTCGGTACCTGCGGTCCGGTGTCGATACCGTACTCGGGTGACGGTACCCGCGTCCGGTGAGTATTTGACCGGTGAGACGCAGGGTCGAATATGGACGAGGCGCTGGGACCGCCACCGACGATGGTGGAGAAAGCCGACGATCTCACGCCAATGCTCTCACAGTATCTCGAACTGTGTGAACGATACGATGACGCATTGGTGCTGTTTCAGGTCGGCGATTTCTACGAAACGTTCTGTGCGGCCGCCGAAACGACCGCTCGAATCTTAGAGATCACGCTCACCCAACGAGAGGATTCGACCGGAACGTATCCGATGGCCGGTATCCCGATCGACAGCGCCGAATCGTATATCGAGACGCTCCTCGAGGCTGGATATCGGGTCGCGGTCGCCGATCAGGTTCAAGATCCCGAGGAAGCTTCCGGCCTCGTTGACCGTGCTGTCACGCGGATCGTCACGCCCGGAACGCTGACCGAGACTGAACTGTTAGCCGATGGTGATAACAACTTCGTCGCCTGTCTCACTGACGGATATGGTTTGGCGTTTCTCGACGTATCCACCGGGGATTTCTACGCGACGAAACTCGACCGGTTGGACGCCGTTTCGAACGAGCTTGAACGGTTTGACCCCGCCGAAGCGGTCGTCGGTCCGGACGCACCGACAGAGCCGTTCGGATCGAACTGCATGGTCACCCCCTATGAGGCCTCGGCGTTCGATCTCGAAACCGCTCGAGAAAAAGTACGCTCGTACTTCGGAGATACCTCCCTCGCGAGCGACGCCGAGGTCCGCGCGTGTGGCGCGTTGTTAGCTTATGCCGAATACGTTCGCGGCGCGACGACCGATGGAGAGACGACACGGCTGTCGTATCTCAATCACCTCTCTAGGTACGATCCCCGAGAGTACCTGCTCTTGGATGCGGTCGCGACTCGTGCGCTCGAAATTTTCGAACCGAGACACGTTCACGGGCTCGACGGCGCGGCGTTATCGGAATCGATCGATCGGACTGCGAGCGCGCTTGACGGCCGAAAGCTTCGCGATTGGCTCCGCCGGCCGCTTCTCGATCCTGTACGAATCGACGCCCGGCTTGATGCCGTCGAAGCACTTCTCACCCGCGTCGACGAGCGCGAACGCGCGAGCGAGCACCTCGCCGACGTGTACGACCTCGAACGACTCATTACACGAGTTTCGCGCGGACGTGCGGACGCTCGCGACCTCCGCTCGCTCGAATCGACGCTCGCCGTCGTTCCCGCGCTCCGCGATTGTCTTTCGGACGCCGCGACGGACAGCGATCTCCTCGCAAAGCTCGTTGACGACCTCGATGATTGTCCCGACGTTCGAACGCACATCGATGAGGCGATCGTCGAATCGCCACCCGTCGAGATTACCGAAGGTGGTCTTATCGAAGACGGGTACGATGATCGGCTCGATTCCTTACGACAGACCGAACGTGCGGGAAAACGGTGGATCGACGACCTCGAAGCCGGAGAACGCGAACGCACCGGAATCGATTCGTTGAAAGTCGGTCACAACTCCGTGCACGGCTATTATATCGAGGTAACCGATCCGAACCTCGATTCGGTCCCCGAGGAGTATCACCGACGACAGACGTTGAAAAACGCCGAGCGATTCTACACGCCGGAGTTAAAAGAGCGAGAGGACGAGATCATCCAAGCCGAAGGTCGGGCGGATTCCCGAGAGTACGAACTGTTTACAGATCTCCGGCGTACGACCGCTGAAGCGACCGAACGAATTCAACGGACTGCCTCGGCGATCGCCCGGTTGGACGCGCTGTGTTCGCTCGCCGTCGTTGCGGCCGAGTACGATTATTGCCGTCCGGTCGTTGGTTCCGATGGCGTTGATATCGAAGGCGGTCGCCATCCGGTCGTCGAACGAACCGAATCCGCGTTCGTCCCGAACCCGACCGATCTCCCGCGAGAACGGCCGATGGCGGTTATCACGGGACCAAACATGTCCGGAAAATCGACCTACATGCGACAGGTCGCGCTCATCGCGCTCCTCGCACAAGTCGGAAGCTTCGTTCCCGCAGCGCGCGCGAACCTACCGGTTATCGATCGCGTTTTCACCCGTGTCGGTGCCTCAGACGATATCGCTGGCGGTCGATCGACCTTCATGGTCGAAATGACCGAACTCGCGTCGATCCTATCCGACGCCGACTCGAATTCACTTGTCATCCTCGATGAGGTCGGACGGGGGACCTCCACGCGGGACGGCTATGCGATCGCGCAGGCCGCGACCGAGTATCTTCACGATGAGATCGGTGCGTACACGCTCTTTGCGACCCATCATCACGAACTGACCGATGTGATCTCTTCGCTCCCTCGCGCGCGTAACTACCACTTTTCGGCGACGAAGACTACCGATGGTATTCGGTTCGAACACGATCTTCGGTCGGGCCCGGCGAAAGCCTCTTACGGTGTCGAAGTCGCCGCGATGGCCGGTGTTCCCTCCGATCTCGTCGAGCGTGCTGGAACACTGCTTGCGAGTGAGACTGATACTGACACTGCTCTTGTTACTGACACCGAGCGTACGCCGAATGCTACCGCTGAGACGATCGACTCTCTCAGTGCGACTGCATCTACTGATGGCGGCCGAGAAGCGATATTGGCCGAACTCGCGGCTGTTGATCTCGCCGATACGACGCCGATCGAGGCGTTGAATCTGCTCGCCGAATTTCAATCACAGCTCGAATAGCGCCCACGAATGTTCGTCGATCGCCGACACAGGTTCTGACAGTGACGTCGCGTTTGGACGACCGGGGCGAGATTGCGTACGTCGTCGAATTACCATCGAAAAGCAAGTAAAAGCCGAGCATGTCGGCGACGTGCGCACGCCCCGGTCCGAAGCGAGGAATATCCATCCGTCTCGGGCGGTTCACTTTCCGTCGCAATCTGGGCTTTCTCGCGGCGTCAGCGAGACGAACTCGAGCCCTTGTTCTGTGAGTAACGCGCTCGCACGTTCTGTGACCGATGGCGCGACGAGCACGCCTCGGATTTCCGCATCCGCATGGAGATCTCGCTCGAGCGCTTTCACGTACCGGCTCAGCTGCCCGACCGCGTCCGGTCCCACTCGCCGCCGCTTCAACTCGAGAACGACCGTCCGGCCGTCGCTGTCTTTGCCGTAGATATCGATCGCTCCGGCAGGGGTTTCTCGCTCGGTCGAAAGCGGAGTGAATCCTTTTTCGATGAGCTCGGGCGATCTCAAGATTCGTTGTTTCAGGTCCGCTTCCGTTCCACTAAGATCGATCGAAGCGCCATCTTCGACATCGAACGCCGAAACGTGTGCGATCGTCGAAAGGGTGACGACGAGTCGCTCCTCGGGGGTCGTTCGGACGCTTTCTATCACTAACGAGCCCGATTCGATTCGGCACTCATGTTCGCTTCCCGGCGGTTGCCAGTTCACGGGCTTTTGTCCCTCGTCGTTGTGAACGAGATGGGTCCCGTCCGGCTTCAGCATGATATGTCTGTCTCCGACGCCGAGCTCGGAGATCGCGCGTCCGTCGTACTCGACCGTACACTCACCGAAAAGCGTCACCAGCGCTCCTCGTCCGATTGCGTCGGTAACGAACGCTTCGGCTTCCGAGACGGTCGGTTGGGTGCGTATTCGCGATCCGGACGGTCTGGCCGACTCGGTCGTCTCTTTTGACACACTCTCAGGTATCGCTTCCGCGTGGTTAACGTTTTTCGAGCGGCCACGTGTCGTTCGTCGCTCGCTTTATCCGAGGCTCTCTTTTTAGTCGTGTCTCGCTCTCTCACGGCTCACGCTGTTCGCCGTTCGGGTTTTCGGGGCGCTCACTTCGTTCGCATCCCGCTAACCACACGACCGTCCCTCGCTTCGGATCGAGCCATCGGAGCGCCCGAACGATTGCTCCGTCTTCGGGTCCACAGACGCCTCGAACCGCCTTCGCTCCCGCGAACCATCCTCGGAGGTAGGCCGCATCCGATTCGCCATCATATCCAACCAGCGCGATCGCAGGCCCCCCGCGTCGTCCGACTCTGTATCCGTTGAGCCCGAATACGAGATATGTCCGAACTGAGAAATCGCGCTCGACGACGTATAACGCCTCGTGTTCGACCGAATCGACGTACGACCCGAGGTCAACGAACGAAAGCCCCGTCGCGATCGGATCCGGATCTACGGCGGTCTCGTGTCCTTCGGTCATCCACCCTGCATCGGGTGTGAGTATCTCGTCCACCTGTTCGTGTGCCCACTCATCGTCCGGTTGGTCGCCGAACGGTGTTTCAGGGGTAAGCCGATCCGGCTCGACACCCCAATGTGCGTAGTGAAGATCGTACCCGTCTCTGTCGTATGCGACAAGCGTTCGGTGACCCATACGCCGTGTGGCTGCGTTTTCGATTATAAAGGGGCGGTCACTCTACCGTTTCTGATCCAGTTCTCGTTTATGCGTATCCATCGGGTATCTCGATCTCTCGGCGCGGTCCGAGGCCCTGTAACACCTCGATCGCCGTCATGAAGTCGCTGCCGGTGAGCTGGCCGACGAATCGACCGTTCTCGACGACGAGCACCCGATCGCCTTTGGTCGAACTCATCGCCAACAGCGCTTCGAACGCATCCGAATCCGGCTCGACCGACGGCGGTGCTCCGCTCATGACGTCGGCGACGGTCGTCGTCTGACGCTTCTCGGGTTTGATCTGCCGAACCGAATCGAGCGTGACGATCCCGGAAACCGTTCCGCGATCCATGACCGGATAGGCCGTCGTCCGTTCGGTGACGACCCGGTCGAGAAACTCCGAAACGGTCGTCTCCGGCGTGACCGTCCGAACATCACTCGACATCAGTTCACGAACCGTGAGCCCCCGCAAGAGCTCTCGGAGTACCGTCGTTCGCGATTCCGCACCGGCCGCGATATAAATGAACATCGCGATGAGCAACAACAGCGGTGCGAACGCGAAGACTGCGAAGATCGCCATCAGGATCGCCATAAATTTACCGACTGTCGCCGCGGTCTGCGTCGCCTCCGCGTATGGACGGCTTCGAGCGAGCAGTGCCCGGAGGACTCGACCACCGTCCATTGGAAACGCCGGGAGGAGATTGAATACTGCGAGTGTGATGTTGATGATCGCAAGCGAGCCGACGACGAAGATGAACACTGGCTGTGCGGGGATGACAAATAGCAGCGCATAGCAGACGGCACCCACGAGGACACTCATCGCCGGACCGGCGAGAGCGACGTAGAGTTCGACGTTCCAATCTTCCGGCAGATTCTCCATGTGGGCCATGCCGCCGAAGATCCACAGCGTGATCGAACTGATCGTCACGTCGTAGCGACGGGCGGTCCACGAGTGGCCGAGTTCGTGCAGCAACACGCCGACGAACAATCCGATCGCGGTCGTGATTCCGATAATTTCCGGTGTCGACCCCGATTGAATCACCGCGATATCGATCGTCTGTGGTGAAATCCCGTTGACGACTTCAGCGTAAAAGCTGAGCTGTGCTTCGCGGCTGATAAGCCAGGCCAAAATCGGAAGGAAAACCACGAGTGTGATGTTAAGCCGGATCGGAATACCGGTAATACGGCCGATCTCGAAATTACGCATAGATACACGTTCTCAGACGAGTTTAAAAATACTGCCGGCTGTTGGTTCTAGCTACCGTTCGCCGTGCCCGCCCACGGTGCGTTCTGTTTCACGCTGTTGATCGCGTCTTCTGCGGCGCTTCGCGAGGAGTAGCCTTCGCCGGAGTCGGCGATGATGTTGCCGTTTCGGTGTCTGAGCCGCCATCGGTGCTCGCCCGCCGCGTCCTCGTACAGTTCAAACGCCGCCTGTTCGATGTCCAGCACGTCGGCTTCGGGTGCGTACCCCTGCACTCGTTCGATCGCATCGCGCGCGTTCGATTTGTTTGCATACCCTTCGCCGGAATCGGCGATGATGTTGCCGTTGTCGTGGACGAGTCGCCATCGGTGCTCACCTGCTGTGTCCTCGTACAGTTCGAATGTTGCCTTGCTCATTGTTTTACTCCGATTTGGTTGGAATTACTGCTCTTCGATCGCTGCATCGCCCGCGTTGGTTCGAACGCTCTCGACACCTTGGCGAGCCTTCTGCCGGCTGGCGTAGCCTTCACCGGAGTCTGCCAATATCTCACCGTTTTCATGGACGAGCCGCCAGCGCCATTCACCGGCACGGTCTCGATATATCTCGAATCCCGCCGGATCGATCTTGAGATAGTCCGCTGACTCGGCGTGTCTCCGAACGCTGTCCATCGCTCGCTTCCCGTTGCTTTTCGACGCGTAGCCCTCGCCGGAGTCGGCGATGATGTTGCCGTTATCGTGGACGAGCCGCCAGCGCCACTCGCCTGCCGCATCCTCATACAGTTCGAAGCTGGCTTGGCTTTCGAGTTCGATCGGCTCCGTCTCGACTTCCGTTTCGACGGCTTCGATCGTCATGACGGCCGCACCCAGTGTGTTTCGAATCACGCTGTGCATCCCTTGTTGACACTTCTGCCGACTGGCGTACGCCTCGCCACTGGTCGCGATGATATTGCCGTTTCGGTGTCTGAGCCGCCAGCGGTGCCCGCCACCTCTGTCCTGGTAGAGCTCGAATCTCGCTTTCGACTGACGAAGTGATTCGAGTTCGGCGCTGGCGGCTTTCGCGGCTGTTTCGGCTTCATCACGTTCGGTACGGGTTCTGTCGAGCGCCTCTCGCGTTTCAGCGCTCGAACGCTCCGTCTCCTCTCGGGCCGCTCGTTCGCTCGGTGTTTCGGTCTCCGCTCGCGAAAGCAGTGGGACGAACACCGAGGCGAGTCCGATAATGACGAGGCCGATCGTGTAGAGACCGATGACACCCGAATGGCCGGTATCGACCGGCCATCCTGATGCCGGATACACCAGTATAAACCACAGGATGGCCGCCAAACAGATGATGACACCGATTCCGACGATTTGGGTCGCGAGCTTTCGTAGCGGGAGTCGGATCGCGACGCCACCGAGCATCAGAGGGACACCGATGCCCGCGAGGACAACTCCCACTTCACGGAGCATCCAGTAGGTGCCACCCTCTGCGGCTGGCGGTCTCGGAAGCGTTGTGCTGTACATAAACATGGCGATGCCGACGACGCTCGCGATGAGCCCGAGGGCGAAAAGCCAATAGCCGTATACTTCGTCGTTCGTCGACGGCTCTGTGATCCGATCCGTATAAAACGACACTAACGCGTTTTCTTCGGTTGACCCCTGTGCCATAGTTTCATATTCTCTTTCGGATATAATAAACCTTCATGCCATATGTCATATCTAACTGAACGTCTGATGCGGTGCTCGTATTTCCGTGATATACTTAATTTTATTTTCTATCGAACTGATATCTTTTGTATCGATATTTCGATATAACCTTGGTGTAGTGTTCCTCGAATAATAGTTCTCATTGTG
>SKKJ01000321.1 GCA_007121575.1 Natronomonas sp. | reverse complement strand
GTTCTACAACGACGGGATCATCAACCTCGGTGACTGATCCGAGAAGCGCGGAGACGCCCCGAACGATCATTTCGTAGACGATACGTAGCTTCCGAAAGGCCGCCAACAAAGAACTAAGACGGTTGAGGATGCAAGCCAGAGTATGTACACGATCTTGTTACCGGTGGACGCCGATGGAACACATATTCGAGACGCCATCGATGCGATAGCATCACTCCCGGCCGACCCTGAGGAACTCAGCGTCGTCGTTCTCAACGTGTTCAAAGAGTTCAGCGTCTCCGACAGCGAAGGAGGGGTCGTCGACTCCGAAGAGATATTCGACGAAAAGGAGATCCCCGCAGGAGTCGAACAGGCAGTAGCGTTGCTCGAAGAGCACGAAATCGAGCCCACAGTCCGACGAGAGCACGGAAACGTTACCGAAACGATCATCGAAGTCGCCACGGAAATCGACGCGGATCAGATCGTCATGGCCGGACGCGGACGAAGCCCGGTCGGAAAAGCGCTCTTCGGAAGCACGACGCAGGGCGTCCTCCGGGCGGCGAACCGACCAGTGACGATCGTTATGAAGAAATCCTGAAGCAGGACGAAACTAAAGCGTTTAAAAGGCCTTTCTGCTCCAGCCGCCATCGACCGGAACGACAGTACCGGTCAAGAACCCAGCGGCGGGCGAAGCGACGTACGTGGCGGTCCGGGCGAACTCTTCGGGTGATCCCAATCGACCGACTGGAAGCGCGTCTTTGCGTTCCTGCATCAGCTCATCGAACGGAACGTCATCGCGTTCCGCGATCATTTCGGTTTTCGACTCGATTCGACCCGTGTGAACGCTTCGAGGACAGACACAGTTCGATCGGATGCCGTCCGCAGCGTGTTCGTTCGCGATACTCTTCGAGAGGCCGAAGATCCCCGATCGGATCGTGCTGGTGAAAATAAGCCCCTCGGGCGGTTCGAGCGCGGTCGCAGCGACGATATGCGTCATCGAACCGCTCGATGCCTCGAGTGCGGGTAACGCCGCCTTGATCACGATGATCGTACTTTTCAGTATCGACGTATACTGTTCGTCGAACTCCTCGATTGTCGCTTCGTTGAACCGCTTCGGTGTCGTCCCGCCGTGGTTCGTTATCAGGTGATCGAGCCCGCCAAGCTCGTCGATCGCGTTTTCGACAGCCGGGCGGATCGCGTCCGGATCCGAAAGATCGCACGGGACGAGCGTGACCACATCCGGACCGACACCCGCCGTTTCGACGATATATTCTCTCGCGGCTTCGAGGTTCTCACGGCTTCGAGAGGAGATCGCCACGTGAGCCCCTTCGGCGGCGAGCTGTGTCGCGATCTCTCGTCCGATCCCCTTACTTGCAGCCATAACGAGTGCGGTGTTGCCGTCTAACTGTAGATCCATGAAAAGAGGCCAGTTGGTCGAGCAATAAACCTTCGGTGAGTGTGTACACGACAGTACTTACGGAACGATCACGACCTTCCCGAGGAAACTCTCCTCAATCACGTGCTGTTGTGCTTTCGCCGCATCTTCGAGTCCATACGTTTCGGCGATCGAGATCTCGAGATCGCCCTCGCTCATCAGATACGCGAGCTTTCGTAGCGGGACGCGTAGATCCGGCGTGTTGAACATCGTCATCATCGTGAGCTGCAGGTCTTTTCGCCGGGTCGCCGAGGATCGTTCGAAGCCGACGCCGGTTTCGTTTTCGCCGATCCCGAGAACCCGACAGCCGACGTTTGCGACATCGGCGTCGAACTGGAGGTACTCGTGTAAGCGGTGATCGAGAATGACATCGACGCCACCGCCGGCGGCGTCACGGACGGCGTCGGCGAGATCCGACCGCCCGTAATCCAACACGACGTCCGCACCGAGATCGGTGAGTGCATCGTGGTACGTTGGTGCCGCGGTCGTGATGACGTTCGCACCCGAAGCGGCCGCGATCTGGACTGCCGCATGCCCGACACCGCCGGAGCCGCCGTGAATCAAGCAGGTATCGGCGGCCTGGAGGTTCCCGTGATCGATGAGTGCGCGCCACGCGGTGCCCGACACGACGCCCGCCGCACCGGCGACCATCGGATCGACACCCTCGGGGAGCTGGACCAGACGATCATCGGGGACGGTGACGTATTCGGCGTAGCCACCGTAATGGTTCTTGCCGATCCCAGTCCCGTAGACCGGATCGCCGATGTCGAATCCGGAAACGCCGTCACCGACCGCGGCGACCGTCCCACCGACGTCGATTCCCGGGATCATCGGCAGCGTGAACGGTTGGGTCGCCCCCTCCCGGATGTACGTATCGACCGGGTTGACGCCCGCACCCGCGACCTCAACGAGGATCTCGTGTGCAGAGATCTCCGGTTTGTCTATCTCGTCGACTCTCAATACATCCGGACCGCCGTGTTCGTGAAAGCGTACTGCGCGCATACATCGGCTATCGACACCCTATGGCATAAACACGCATGGCAAAGAACCCCGTCAACGAATCGTATATAACTCGAGACACACAACGAACGGTCGAATGAAAGAGACGATCTCTATCGAACCGGGACCCGCCGTCGACGGACGAATCATCAAAACCGCGGTCTCTCCGCGTCCGATCGCGTGGATCAGCACGGTCGACGGCGACGGAGGGACGAACCTCGCGCCGTTCAGTTCGTACAATTACGTCTCGTCTTCTCCGCCGGTGCTCGTCTTTCACAGTGGCGATAAAGCGGACGGTACGCAGAAAGATACCGCGCGAAATGCCGTCGAGACGGAGGAGTTCGTCGTCAACGTCGTGACGGAGGACGTCCTCACACAGATGGATAAGACGGCCGACGAACTGCCGCCCGAAGAGAGCGAGTTCGACTACGCGGACCTCGAAAGCGTTCCCTCGGAGGTGGTCACGCCGCCCCGAGTCGCCGATTCGGTGTTGAGCATGGAGTGTACGTTGTACGATTCGATGCGCGTGTACGACCGAACCGTCGTTCTCGGCGATGTGGTCCGGTTCCACGCGGCCGAAGAGATCCTGACGGACGGGAAAGTCGACGTGAACAAAGTCACGACGATCGGCCGGCTCGGCGGACCGTATTACACCGCGGGGAATCCCCTCGACTTCGAGATGAACTGACCGGGCAGGTTCGAATCGACCGAGTCGAGGACAGAAGAGACGGAGGAAGTCGAAAGACAGCGACCGGATTCAACTGTTTCGATGTTTCTTCACAAAGCAACAATACGGATGAATTTAATAACAAAGTTATGTTCGTTATGCGTGATTATTTCTGATTGTTAGATATATGCGCGAGAAGAGGTGCCATACGTTAGAAAACACGTGTGCAAATCACAAGCAATAGATGCGAATCGCTGGCACTAATGGTTACAATTTCTGCGCTTGTTGATGGTCGAACGCGGAGATCGATTGAAAAGAACTGCCGAACTAGAAGATGCCGCGGAGGATCGCTCTCGCGTCGTCCTCCGAGACCGATCTCGGGTTGGCTTCGAGATGCCGTTTCGAGGCGACACCCATCCGCGCGAGCTCGTCGAGATCGTCTTCGCTCGCACCGAAATCGCTGAGGCGTGCGTCCAATCCGACATCGTCACGAAGCCGACGAACACCCGATACGAAGGTTTCCGCACGGGTTCGGGCATCGCCGTCGGCATCGTAGAGCTGTGTGCCGAGCGTCGCGTAGGTGGGGACGGCGGCCGGGAGGTTATACTCCAAAACGGCCGGAAGGACGGCTGCGATCGCCTCACCGTGCGGCACGTCGTATATCGATTGGACACCGTACGCGATCGCGTGGATCGCCGCTTTGCCGCCGTTAACCCGGCCGAGCATCGCCAACGTCGCGGCGAGCGACATCGCGTTTCTGGCCTCCGGCGCGTCCGCACCCTCGAACGTGGCCGGCCGGAGGTTCCCTTCCACGAGCGACATCGCGCGGGTACACACCGCATCGGCGAAGGGGTTCGACGTCGTCGAGATCGTCGAACCGACGGCGTGAGCGAAGACATCGATACCCGTCGCCCGCGTGATCGCTGGCGGTAAGGTGTCACTGAGCGCCGGATCGACGAGCGCAACCGTGGCGAACGCGTTCGGGTCGATGATTCCCTTCTTTTCGTGGCCGTCGCGATCGTCGATGATAACCACTGCGGGCGAAACCTCGGCTCCGGAACCGGCCGTCGTCGGCAGCAAAATCGTCGGTGTACCCGGCTTCGGGACGTGTCCGCGGCCGAACGGCTCGTCTTCGAGTTCCGGGTTCGAGAGAAGTACCGCGGCCCCCTTCGCGACGTCCATCGAGCTCCCGCCGCCGACGCCGACCAACACGTCGGCGTTCGCCTCGCGGGCGGCGGCAACCGCGTCACGTATGACCGATAGCGTCGGATCGGGTTCGACGCCGTCGAAGAGCTCCACCTCGATATCGGCGTTTTCGAGCGAAGCGACGACGGGATCGATCACGCCCAACTGCGCGAGTTGTGCGTCGGTGAGCAAAAGCGCACGGTCGCCGTACGCGCTCGCGTACGATCCCGTTTCGGTGACGGTTCCGCGTCCGAACTCGATGTGTTCGGGGGCCTGAAAGTCGAGCGAAACATCCGAAGAGACACCCATCAGATTGGCGAAATCCATTACACCAGACTTCGGTTGATCCGATTATAAAGACTGCGAGGCGAATGGCAACGCTGTGAGGCAGATAGCGACGAAAGATCACGTGTCTGTGATAGACTGACACCCCAAACGCTAAGAGATCCTAAGACAACATTACAACACATGAGTATGGACATCGCAACACAGTACGCAGAGTACGTAACGGAGCTGGAATACGAAGACGTTCCGGACGACGTCATCGATTACGCGAAGAAGCTGACGCTCGATGCGATCGGCATTTCGATCGGCGCGAAGTCGCGTGCCGAATCGAGCGATTCGTTCGTCAACGGCGTCGACTCGCTCGCGGACGGCGGTGACGCGACCGTCTTCGCCACAGGAGAAAAGATAGAACCGGAGTACGCCGCGCTGTTGAACGGAGCGTTGATTCACAGCCTCGATTACGACGACACCCACCGCGCCGCCTCACACCACCCCGGCGCGCCGGTCATTCCAGCGGCGATCGCGACCGCCGAAACCGTCGGTCGGGACGTCAGCGGAAAAGAGCTTCTCACGGCCATCGTCGCGGGCTATGAGATCAGCTGTCGACTCGGACAGGCGATCAATCCCGCCTCGCACTACGAGCGCGGCTTCCACGGGACCGCGACGGTCGGCACGTTCGCGGCGACGGCCGCCGCGGCAAAGATCGCCGGACTCAGCGCCGAAGAGCTCGTCAACGCGTTCGGGCTCAACGGAAGCCAAGCGTCCGGTTCACAGCAGTATCTCGCGAACGGGTCGTGGAATAAACGGGCTCACCCGGGTCTGTCGGCGCACTCGGCGATCCTAGCCGTTCGATTCGCGGAAGCCGGGTTCTACGGTTCAGCATCACCGATCGAAGGCGAAGACGGGTTCTTCAACGCCTACAGCGACGACCCGAAACCGGAGCTAGCGACGAAGGGCCTCGGCGAGGAGTTCGAACTCACTCAGACGGGCATCAAACCGTACCCATGTTGCCGATACATGCACGCGCCGCTCGATGGGGTATTCAGCCTCATCGACGAACACTCGATCGGCGCATCGGACGTCGAGCGAGTCGTCGTCGAACTCGCGGAACCGGGCGTCAACCTCGTCGGTCGACCGACCGAGCGCAAAGAGAACCCGAAATCGTTCGTCGACGCGCAGTTCAGTATGCAGTTCGGCGTCGCGCTCGCGCTCAACGTCGGCGAAGCGACTGTCGATTCGTTCCTCGAGTGGTGTGACTCCTACGGCGAGGAGTTCAGCCAGATCATGGAAGCCACCGAAGTGCGCTCGTCCGACGAAGTTGACGACGTGTACCCCGAGAAGTGGTGTGCCAACGTCGTCATCGAGACGACCGATGGAACGTTCGAGGAGTTCGTCGAGTACGCGAACGGAGAGCCGGAAAACCGCATGTCCTGGGACGACGCGATCGAGAAATACGAATCGCTGACCGTCGACCTCGATGCGAGTGCCGCCGATGGCCTCCTCGAGAGCGTCCGTTCGCTCGAAGCGATCAGTGTCGCCGACCTCACCGCACCCGTCACTGAGGATCCACGCACCGAAGCCATCGCCGACGACTGAATCGGGGCGGTCCGACACCAGCTATTTTTTGTGTGGCTGCTGGTCGAAGACGGAGAGCAGAGGCGCCGATCGTAGCCGTTATTATCGCGCATATGGTCCGTTTATTCATGACATACGATGCGGTTACCTATCGTGTATCGGACGGGTGGGCGGAAATCACACTCAATCGACCGGACGTGTACAACGCGTACACCCAAGAGATGCTCGCCGAACTCAACATGGCGATCGAAGATGCGACCGACGACGACTCGGTGTATGCGATCATACTGACCGGCGAAGGGAAGGGATTCTGCAGCGGGAAAGACGTCTCCGCGACGGAGAAACCGGAGTACCGAATGCAAAAAGTCGATCGACTTGGGAAGGTCGCCTCGGCGATGCGGCTTCTGTATAACGGGCCGAAACCGTCGATCGCAGCCGTTAACGGACCCGCTGTCGGTGGTGGGATGGAACTCGCGCTCTCGTGTGATTTCCGCGTCATGAGCGAGAACGCGTTTTTCAGGGATGCACACGCGGCGATCGGCGCGACTCCCGCGACCGGCGGCGGCTGGATTCTCCCACGGATGATCGGTGAAGCACGAGCGAAACAGGCCGTGTTACTCGGTGACGATATCTCCGCGGAGGAGGCCGGAGAACTCGGGATCGCGGTCGACGTCGTCTCGGATGACGAGTTGATGGACGCCGCCCGAGAGATCGCGAAACGGCTTCGAGATATGCCGGCGGTCGCGCTTCGAGAGTCGAAGCGGCTCGTCGACCCGACCGTTCGATCGTTCGATGAGCACGCCCACATGGTCCTCGACAGCCGGTGGGCGTGCGAACAGGATCCGGAATCGGCCGAGGCAGGGGCGGCGATGAAAGAAGGAAGGGAACCGGAATTCGATAGAGAGTACTGAGACAGACGGAGGAAATCCGTATAAGCGGACTCAGATAATCCCGTTTCGTTCGAGTTCTTCGATCTTTTCGCGGCTGTAACCGAGCTCTTCGAGTAGCTCTTCGGAGTGTTCGCCGAGATCCGGAAGCGTGTCACAGCGAAGGTCGGCTTTCTCCATATCGAGTGGGTTATCGATCACTTCGATCGGGCCGTCTTCGGTTTCGAGATCGCGGATCATACCGAGGTGTTCCGTGACGGGGTGGTTGACGACGTCGTCGAGCGTGTTCACGTCACCCCACGGGAGGCCGACGGCTTCGAGCCGTTCGGCCCAGTAATCTCGTGGTTCGGAGGCGATCTCGGCTTCGATGATCGGTTCGAACGTCTCGCGGTTATCGACCCGTTTTTCGTTGCTGTTGAAGCGCTCGTCTTCGAGCAGATCGGGGCGGTCGATGACCTCTTCACAGAAGATCTTGAAATGGCCGTCGCTGAGCACCGCGAAGCTGATGTACTGCTCGTCTTCGGTCCGGTGTGGGCCGTACGGCGTCAGGATGTGATGGCGCATGCCGACTCGTTCGGGGATCTCGCCGTTGTGGATGTACTTCAGCGGGAAGTATCCGAGCCACGAGAGCATACCGCCGAACATCGAGAGGTCGATCTCTTGGCCCTCGCCGGTGTGTTCGCGCTGAAAGAGCGCGCTGATCGTCCCCATCGCGCCAAACATACCGGCGTTGATATCACAGATGCTCAGCGGGATCTTCGCCGGGGCGTCCGGGCTACCGTTCATGAGGATCAACCCGGTTTCGCCCTGCATCACCAGATCGTACGCCTTCCGTTCTTTGTAGGGGCCGTCCTGTCCGTATCCGGAGATGTTGAGGTAGATGAGCTCCTCGTTGAGCTCCGAAAGCGACGCGTAATCGATCCCGAGCCGCTCGGTGACGCCGGGTGAGAAGTTCTGGACGACGACGTCCGCCTTTGCGGCGAGGTCACGGAACACCTCGATTCCTTCCTCGGATTTGAGGTCAAGTTCGAGGCTACGCTTGTTCCGATTCACCCAGACGTGCGCCGAGGAGTTCCCGTATTTCATCTCGTCCCACGTCCGGTTGACATCGCCGACACCGGGGCGTTCGATCTTCACCACGTCTGCGCCGAAATCGCCGAGCAATCGGGTGCAGAACGGGGCGCTAATGCCGCTTTCGAGCGCGAGGACCGAGATATCATCGAGTGCGTACATGGTCTTAATACGAGCGTGGGAGGCCGAGCACGTGCTCGCCGAGGTAGTTGAGGATCATCTCATCAGAGACCGGCGCGATGTGGGTCATTCGGGCTTCGCGGTAGAACCGTTCGACATCGTACTCCGTCGCGATACCGTAGCCACCGTGCGTCTGCACGGCCGCGTCCGTCGCTTCCGAGGCGGCTTCGCGAGCCATGTAGGCGGCGACGTTCGCCGCTTCGCCCACATCGCGACCCTCTTTGAACGCTCTGGCAGCTTGGTACGTGATGTTTCGGGCGCTCGTCATTCGGGCGTACGCTTCCGCGAGCGGGTGCTGTATCGCCTGGTTCGAGCCGATCTGTCGGCCAAACACTTCGCGCTCGTTCGCGTACTGGACGGCGCGGTCGATCGCGACACGTGCCAGTCCGACGGCTTCGGCGGCGATGACGACACGCTCTTCGTTGAGCCCGTCCATCACCTGATAGAACCCGTTGTCTTCTTTGCCGATCAGGTTCTCCGCGGGCACTTCGAGGTCTTCGAACCAGACCTCATAGGAGGGAACTGCTGCCCGGATGTTCTTTTCGATCTCCTTGGCGTCGATCGCACCCTGCGCTTTGGCGTCCTCGATGTCGACCAAAAAGAGGCTCATGCCCATGGTCTTTTTCTCGACCTCTTCGATCGGCGTCGTTCGCGTCACGAGAACCATATAATCGGACGCGTGCAGGCGTGAACACCACGTCTTCTGTCCGTTGATCACGTTGGTGTCGCCGTCTCGCTCCGCGCGGGTGGTGATCGCCGTCGAATCGAAACCGGCGTTCGGCTCCGTCAGCGCGAAACACTGCATCAGCTTTTCACCGCTGGCGAGTTGTGGGAGGATCTCGTCTTTCATCTCCTCGCTGCCGTAGTT
>SKKJ01000008.1 GCA_007121575.1 Natronomonas sp. | reverse complement strand
GCCGACGGATCGT
Source organism: Natronomonas sp. (assembly GCA_007121575.1). Classification (GTDB taxonomy): domain Archaea; phylum Halobacteriota; class Halobacteria; order Halobacteriales; family Haloarculaceae; genus Natronomonas. The sequence continues at coordinate 9,157 of SKKJ01000008.1, read as the reverse complement.
CCGAGGAGATGCTCCGATGGGACTTTACCGAGCGCGACGATCACCGCCGGACCGACGGCTGTGATCTCTCGCTCGAGATACTCCCGGCAGTTCGCGAGCTCCGCCGCGGTCGGATCGCGGTTGTCGGGCGGTCGACACCGGACGCAGTTCGTGATACGCACGTCACGCCGGGCGAGCCCGTTGTCGCGAAGCGCCCGATTGAGAATGTCCCCCGACCGCCCGACGAACGGTTCACCCCCCTCGTCTTCGTGTCGACCGGGAGCCTCACCGACGAAAAGTAACTCGGCGTCGGCCGGTCCGACGCCGTTGACGATGCGGCTTCTCGAGGCACACAGCTCGTCACAGCGGGTGCAGTCCGATACGTCGATCTCGTCTGTCACGTCCGTCGGATCGGCGGCCCGGAAGTTAACCCCGCCGATCAATCAGGAGCGAGCGTGCCGTCGCGTCTCGCTGCATCGAGCCGTCGTGCGAGTCGCTTGGCGATGCGGAGCGGCTCCGGTCGCTTTCGTTCCGTGTAGGCGTTGACGACGGCGGCTGTCGTCTCCGAGTCGATCCCGACCGAACGGACGAACAGGTCGGTCTCGCCCACCTCGAGTCGCTGCCGCTCCGGCAGCGAGGTATACACCCGAAGCCGTTCGTCCCGCTCGTCTCCGTCGAACGCGTCGGCGATCGCCGCTTCGAGACCGCCGCTCGGTTCGAACGAGACGGCCAGTACGGGCCGATCGATCGCTTGATACACCGCGTCGAGATCCACGATATTATACCACGCCGGGGCGCTTCCTGCGAGGAACAGATATCGAACGTCCGGCCTGTCAAGCCGCCTCCAGAGCGCGATGATCGCTTCGGTGCTATCACGGCCGCCAACGGTACAGCGGCTCACCGAAAAATCATCGACAGTTCGATCGGCGCGAACGACGACTCCCGCGAGCGTGCTCGTCGATCCGGTCGTGCCCCGATACGACTCGGCGATACCCACCGCGCGACGCCCCGGCTTCACTGATCTGCGAACTCTTTGTACGCCGACAGCAGATCTTCGCTCGATGCGTCCCCGTACTCGAAACTGAGTTCACCCTCGTGTGTCGATGTCGCCTGTTCCTCGCTCGCTTCGATTTCGTCGGTATCGATCTGTTGGTTTTCCTGTTCGGATTCGTCGTAGCTGCCGAACCCCATACTCGTGTGCTAGTTATCGCCACGGGCTTGTAAATCGTTCGCCGTTTCGCGTTTCACTCGCGTGTTTCGGTACACGCCAATGGTCCATAGAGAAACGTCGGCGGAGACAGTTCACGCTGACGTGGACGCCAGAGTAAATATCCTCGCGTCCGAGTTCACCGTATGGACGTAACCAACGTCACTGCCGATGCCGAGACGTTCACGTGTAACGCGTATCTCGTCGAGGGGGATCGAACCGTGCTCGTCGATGCGGGTGCATATACGGGCGTCGTCGATGCGCTTCGAGAACGTACGGACACGCTCGATGCCGTCGTACTGACGCACCAACACAGCGATCACGTCGCACAACTCGATGCCGTGCTCGACGCGTTCGACGCACCACTGTACGCCTATGGTGTGCATCCGCGCCGTGAAAGCGAACTCGACGATGGCGATCAGATCTTTATCGGAGACGAACCGTTCGACGTCGTCTACACCCCCGGTCACGCGGACGATCACGTCTCGTTCGTCTCCGAAACGACGCTTTTCAGCGGCGATGTCGTGGTTCACAACGACGGCGCGTTCGAGTACGGTAGCTTCGGCCGGACGGACATGCCCGGTCAATCGCGAGAGCGACTCATCGAGAGCCTTCGGCGCCTGCTGGAAACGATGGGGGACTCCGTCGAGCACATGTACGCCGGTCACGGCGACGAGTTCCACGGCGATGTGTGCGATGTCGTCGAAACGGCGCTCGAACGCGCGGAGAAACGAGAACCGAAATACCCTGACGAGTGAGCGATACGTCGGACCGCTCGGCTCAGTTCAACGGTTCAGTCCGATTTCGGCTGCGGGGTGGCCAAATGAAACGGCTCACGTGCGATAATCCTTCGGAACTCCGAGATCGCGGCCCGATCAGCACTGTGCATCGCGCTGACGATCGCGTACACTTCCTGTCTCGACATCTTCAGATCACGGGCTGTGAGCGCGTCCGCCGGACTCTCGGTCAACTCTCTGAGCGTTCCGACGGCGAGTAAAAACGGAACGCCCCACGCGGCGAGCGTGTTCCCGTGTCGCAATGGCATCACGTGCAGATACTGCTCCGCCTCATCGAGAAACGATTTCGCGTGCGTTGCAGTCCGTTTGACGACCGCTGCGGCCGACTCGCGGTGTTCTTCCTCGACGACGGAGTCCTGTGGGACGCCCTCGTCCGTGAGCCACGATGCCGGTAGATACACGTTGTGCTCTTCGGTGTAATCGTCGTGGACGTCCTTTGCGATGTTGACGAGCTGTAACAGGAGGCTGAACGACTCGGCCGTCTCATACAGCGTTTTTCGACGACTCTCGGAGAGCCCATCCCGGGTGAGAAGGTTCGTGATGAGCGTCCCGACGGTTCCAGCGGCGTAATAACAGTACTCTTCGAGCTCATCCCGCGTATCGATTCGAAGGCCGTCTGTCTCCGCGTGCTCGTCGACGAACATCGCCATCCCTTCGACGAGCTCGATCACCGGTGGCGTTATCGACGCTCGCACGTCCGCTGGCATCGTCTCAAACGTCGCATAGACGCGCGGTGACGCCGCGACGACACGCCAATCGTCCGACCGCGTTTCCTCCGGTGGGAGCCACGGCTCGACGGCGGTTCGAAACGCGTCGATACTCGCCTCCTCGTTCGGATCGAGCGCGCTGGCATAACAGCGTAACAGCTCCGCTCCGTCCTCGGGTGGAATATGGCCCGCGTCTTCGATCGTATCCGGAATTCGACAGAGGAGATACCCGAGACAGATATGCGTCGACATCGGCTCGTTGAGGCTCTCTACCGTGAGTGCGAACGTCCGTGAGACGTCCTGAACCGCGTCGTGACACCACGCGATATCGGCAGCACGATCCGGACCGTGCTGTCGAGGGAGATCACCGGTCATTGGAATACGCTATCTACGTAACGAAGTATAAAAAGTCTCGTGGAGCGGTTCGCATCTTTGTGCCACCGGTTCGTTGGTATTCGTAATATTTGCCGCATATTGGTAGTATTTGCCGATGAACTATATCGGAACGCGACTCATACGGCCGATATGGTCAACTGCGTTCTCAACCACGTCGCCATCGATGTCGATGATCTATCGGAAGCGATCGATTTTTACACCGATCTCTTCGATATGACTCCGGTACCGACGCCGGATTTCGGCGGACCGTACGCGTGGCTCCAGTTCGGCGATCAACAGCTGCACGTCATCGAACGCGGCGACGAGCGGCCGGAAAACCAACACTTCGCGCTGATCGTCGACGATTTCGAGACGGTGTGGAACCGCGCCGAAAAGCGGGATGCAATCGGCGACGACGCCGGTTACGCACGCGCGCTGCCGAACGGCGTCGTCCAGTGTTACATTCGGGACCCGAGCGGTAACCGGATCGAGTTCATGTGGCCCGATGTCGAGACGCTCCCCGCGGCTATCAGAGACAGAATCGAGCGCATCGACGTGGAGGCACCGTCGGACGAACCCGCCGGCGCGACCATCGCACCGAACGTCACGACCTACGAACCGTAACAAACCCCTCGCGCGCTGACGAACGTTTAATGCACATTGGGGTGACGTCCGAGCATGCAAGCTGTCGTCTGTCACGATTTCGGCGAATGGTCGGTTACAGAGGTCCCCGAACCGACTCCCGAAGCCAATGACGTGCTGCTCTCGATCGAACGGGTCCAGCTGAGCGTCACCGAGTGCAACCTCTATTACGGCAACGAGATCGCTCATTACGAGGCGATCCGCGATCGACTGCAGTCGGGCTCCGCGCGACTGTTCGGACACGAGTTCTGTGGGACGGTCGTCGAAACCGGTGCTTCAGTCGACCGGTTCGAATCGGGTGACCGGGTCTACGCGCCCGGAAAAATCCCATGTCACAGCTGTCAACAGTGTCGAACTGGGTTCGAGTTACACTGTCCCGATAAGACCTATATCGGCTATGACATTCCGGGGGCTCTCGCCGAGTACGCGGCGTTTCCGGCCGAAGCGCTCTGTGCGGTTCCTGACGGCGTCTCCGATGCCGAGACCGCCGCCATGCAGCCGCTCGCGAGCGCACAGCTCACCGTCGATGAAGCGCCGATCGACTCGGGGGACGTCGTCGCCGTCGTTGGAACCGGCGTCATGGGGTTTCAATGCGCCCAACTGGCGATGCTTCGAGGTGCCGGAGACGTGATAGTCGTCGATGTCGACCCCGAGAAACTCGCTATCGCGGAACGACACGGATTGACGGCGATACACGCGGCCGAAACCGATCCGGTCGATGCGATACTGGATCTGACCAACGGGATCGGCGCTGACGTCGTCTTCGAGGCGGTCGGCGGTGAGCAGAACGATTCCACTGGCGGGTCCGATCCGCTCGCCCAGGCGTTCGCGGCCGCGCGTACCGGTGCGAGCGTCGTTCAGGTCGGGTACATCATCGGCGAGGTCGCGTTCTATCCTCGACAGCTCCGATCGAAAAGCATCGATTGGCTCAACCCGGTCACCGGCGCGACTGCACACACGCCGAACGCGACGACCGGGGAACACGTCGCGAAATTAGTCGCGGACGGGCGCGTCTCGATCGACGAATACGTCACGCACGAACTGGACGGGCTGGATAATTTCGAGAAGGCCGTCGAGATTACGATGCACAAAGACCAATACGGCGCGCGCGGCCCGGCGCAATTGATCTTGTAAAACGGTGTCTACCCACTCGTTCTCCGTGCTCACGTGTCCGCCCGTACAGATGATCATGATACCGGTCAGATGATCGTGAAATCGGTACGATCATACGGTATGGTTCGGGAATACACCGTAGAGACACGCTTTGGGTGTGGGACATAGAATGCGCTGGCGATACCGAGAAACGGTTTTGACGCTGTGTACGCTGGCGTTTTTCGCGACGATGGTCGGACGACTCGCGATCAGTCCCGTCGTCCCGTTCATCACCGCGGATTTCGAAATCTCGAACTCGGTGATCGGTATCGCGTTAACGGGGATGTGGATCGCGTATTCGGCCACGCAGTTTCCGAGCGGCGTGCTTGCCGACCGGATCGGCGAACGGCTCGTTATTTTACTGGCCGTCGGCGGTACCGCGATAACGGGGTTTTTCGTCGCTGTCGCGCCGATATTTGTGCTCTTCGTGATCGGAACGACCGCCCTCGGAGCTGCCGCCGGACTCCATTACAGCGTGGCGACGACGCTTTTGAGCCGGACCTACGATAACATCGGGACCGCGATCGGTGTTCTCAACATCGGAGGTCCCGTCGCCGGGTTGCTCACGCCGCCGGTCGTCGCGTGGATCGGCGTCCGGTACGGCTGGCGACCCGCGATCGCCCTCGCCGCGGCGGTCGCGGTTCCCATCTTTCTGTTGTTCGCGTGGCGAGTTCGGCCGACCGAACCGCAACTCCCCGATCGTCCCATGCGAGAGCGGTTCGAACTCGAGACCGTACTCGAGTTACTCACCCGGCCGAAAATCGCGTTTCCGGTCGTCCTCGCCGTCCTTTGTACGTTCGTCTGGCAAGCGGTCGTATCCTTTTTGCCCACGTTTCTCGTGTTTCATCGGGGCCACTCAGCCGAGTTCGCGGGCCTCATCTTTGCTGGTTATTTCGTGGTCCAATCGCCGACACAGGTCGCAGTCGGTTGGTTTTCCGACCAGTACGGCCGCGATTTCGCGACGGCTGGTTGTATGGTGCTCGCGGTCGTCGGGTTTGGGTTTTTGATCGCTGTCCCCGGCTGGATTGGCCTCATCGTCGCCATCTCGTTGGTCGGTATGGGACTCAGCTATCACGGCGCGTTGTTTTCGCGGTTCATGGACGTGCTTTCGGCCGAGGAACGCGCCACGGGCTTCGGACTCGTTCGAAGCGTCTACGGAATTCTTGCTGGATTAGGCCCGGTCGCGACCGGCGTCCTCGCAGATCTCTTCGGATGGAGTGTCGCGTTCGGGGTGCTCGCGGCGTTGGTCGCGGTCGTCTTCTGTGCGCTCGTGATCAACTGGTCGCTGTCGCTCGGATACTGATGGTTGGTCCTCCTCTTTCGCTGTTTAGTCATGATCATCTCGTTCGTTTATATCGAGAGCAATCCCGTCGAAACTGCGATGACTGGGACATAGCGAATACCGAATAGCGTCCAAGCATCGCTAGTATTGATATGTGCGTCTATACTTCATCGAAAGTACATCAACATGATACGTTTAGTTCCTGCAAAGCGCGTCCTTGAAGCAGTACGTCGCTCGATTAACGAATGACATTTGACTCGTCTTGATCCGGCTCCTCGCCATCGAAACCCACACGGGTCATCTCCCCCCACGACACGTCTCCCCGTAGATATTGGATAAACCCACGCCACGAGATGAATGATTTCCACTGTCGAAACAGGAAGTTTTCGAGGATTCCATATCCGAGTAACGCGACGATATCTCAGGGACGCTTGTATCGGCGAAATCCAACGACTTCACTGAATATCCCGAGCTAGGACATGAGAATTCCGAGTCCGATCGCAACGGTCAAAAACAACATAAAGAACGGTGCATTAACGATACCGAGCAAGAACATACTCGGAATGAGTACGTACCCCATCCCTTCGATTGGCGGCCCCAGTGCTTCGATAAACAAAAAGAACGGAAGGGCGAAAACGCCGACAGCACTGCATCTCCGTCGGCCGTTCATATCCTGATGTAACGAAAGTGATTCGAGGAGCCCCCGATACCGCCGACCGCGTTGTCGCCCCAATACACTGAGTGACTCCGGATCTTCAGTCCAAACGACTGCATTGGGAATGAACTCCACGCGATACTCGCGGTTCGCCATCTACCTAGTCAAGCAGTTCCTCAAAGAGGGCGGTGACATTACGCTCGATTTCATCCCGAATTCCACGAACCGTCTCGAGCGACTGCCCGTGTGGATCGGTGAGCGCCCAATCACGAGTTTCACCGTTCCACGTGGCCGGACAAACGTCCGATGCGGAACAACCCATGGTGAGCACGAGGTCAACCGACTGTAGCTCCTCGGGCGTCACCTCCCGCGAAGTCCGATCACTGAGGTCGATATCACGCTCTCTCATCGCCTCAACGACAACCTCGTGAACGCGACTGGCCGGGTCAGTTCCACCGGTTATCACGTCGATCTGGTCATTCGCACCGCGTCGGGCACGCTCCCGCTCTGCGAACGCGGTTGCCATCTGGCTGCGCCCTGCATTCTGAACGCAGACGAACGCGATACGCTGTTTCGCCCGTGCATCGGGTGCAGTCATAAGTCAGTCTGTAGTTCCTTCGTGTCTGTTGAACGCGTTGTCAGTACCGGGATCGGTGCGGTCCTGATCACGTGATCTGCTACACTACCGACCAAGAGCCGATCAAAGCCGCCGCGGCCTACCGTCCCGAGTGCGATCAAATCAATAGCTTTCGATTCAGCGTACTGAACGATCTCTTCAGCCGGATCACCGTCCGTTACCGTCACGTGCGCTTCTACACCGGCCTCTCGCGCACCCGACGCAAGCGCGTTGAGCTGCGCAGTCGCTCGCTCGCGTAACGCGGCTTCATCGCCAGCACTCTCCGCACCCAAGATTCTAGAACGTATCGACGAACGGCTGTGATCGATCACGGAAAGGAGATGGACAGACGCAGTCAACTGCGACGCGAGTTCGACGCCGAACTCGGCCGCTGCTGTCGCTGGCTCGCTCCCGTCGGTCGGAAGCAATATTGTGTCCACAGCGTCTGTCGTTTCAGCGCGTGCTGCTGCCGGTGTAATCGTTATTACTGGTATCGACGCAGTTCGTACGACTTTGTCCGCAACGCTACCCATGACGGTCCGAGCGATACCCCCACGACCCGATGTCCCGAGGATTATCGCGTCGATCCCCGCATCGGCGGCATACGTAACGATCTCCTTCGCCGGGATCCCTTCACGAGTCACAGCCGTCGCCTCGATGCCGCGTTGCGTCGCCTCGTCACGGAGCGAGGTCGCTCGTTCCGTTGCCTTCTCACGGAGTCGCTTACGGATCGACGGCGAATCACCTCCGTATCCGGCACCCGTCGCGATGCTGCTATCCACCACCGAAAGGGCGTGGACTGTGCAATCGAGTGCTGCTGCGAGATCGAATCCACGACGAGCCGCGGCAGTGGATCGATCGCTTCCGTCGGTCGGAATCAGAACGGTTTGGATTGTCATTGGCATGAGAGTGTTCAGTCGGTATCTGTGGGTGAACGCACCGAGTCATCGTCAATCGCCGGCTCTTCGAGGCGTCCGGTCTCGTAGCCCGCCCAGTCGAACTTCCTCTGAAAGTAGACGGCGACGTGGACTAATGCGAGCAAGACAGGTACTTCGATGAGAGGGCCAACAACCGTCGCAAACGCCACGCCTGACCCGACACCGAAGACGGCGACCGCGACAGCGATAGCCAGTTCGAAGTTGTTCGAGGCGGCCGTGAATCCGATCGCCGTCGTGGTGGAGTAATCGGCCCCGATTCCACGACCCATCCCGAAGCTCACGAGGAACATCACGACGAAATAGATGGTCAGTGGAATTGCAAGCCACACGACATCCGTCGGTCGAGCGATGATATTGTCGCCTTGCGTGGCGAACATCACGATCACTGTGAAAAGCAGTGCGATCAGCGTGAGCGGACTAATCGTTGGAACGAACGATTCTTCGTACCACTCTTCACCCTTCGAGCGAACCCCACCGAGACGGGTGAGAATCCCACCGGCGAACGGTATTCCGAGGAAGATAGCAATCGCCCAGAAGACCTGTTCGACAGTGATATCGAAGGCTTCGATGCCGGCGACCATCGCGTCAAGCCCGAGGATCGGCGGCAGAAAGAGCGCGAAAAACCAGATGTAGATCCCGTAGGTGATGATCTGGAAGACGCTGTTGAACGCGACGAGGCCAGCAGCGTACTCGCTGGAGCCCTCTGCGAGGTCGTTCCAGACGAGCACCATGGCGATACAGCGTGCCATGCCGATAAAGATCAGCCCGAGGAAATACTCGGGGTGGGCTGGGAAGGGTGGGACGAGT
>SKKJ01000338.1 GCA_007121575.1 Natronomonas sp. | reverse complement strand
TTTTCAGCGTGTGCTTCGATCGCTTCAGGGATGGCCGACATCGGCACGGCAAAACAGACGACATCGAAACACTCGTTCGTATCCAGTGGAACGGTGCGGCCGCTCTCGAAGTTCGCTGCTGCATTTCGTGCCGTTTCGGTGTCGATGTCGGCGAAGGCGACCGTCTCCGCGCCGCAGTGCTCTGCGAACCACCGACCCATCTCTCCCGCCCCGACGACCAACAGTTCCATACACCCGGTTGCCACGCGGTATTCAAAAGGAATTCGCCTCATTCCGGGCCCGTACTTTCGTTACGACCGATCGGTCGAACGGTTTCGATGCGTTACGGGTCAATAACCAACCGTTTGTCGTAGTCGGTCAGGTTCTCATAGCCGTCTTCGGTGACGACAACCAGATCCTCGATGCGGACACCGCCGACATCCGGATCATAGAGTCCTGGCTCGATTGTAACGACGTTTCCGGCTTCGAGTTCGATATCTTGCTCGGAGACACGGGGAAACTCGTGAATATCGAGGCCGATTCCGTGGCCGGTCGTGTGGATAAATCCGGTTTCGGTCCGCTCGTCGGCTCGAAGCGTCGGGAGTCCGGCGTCTTCGTACACGTCACAGACCGCCGCGTGAACCACGCTTCCCGAGACGCCTGCTTCGATCTTCGAAAGCGCAGCCTGCTGTGCTTCGAGCGTCAAATTGTACCATTCCGCGAGCGTGTCGGAAGGCTCACCAACGCAGAACGTGCGGGTGAGATCGCCGTAGTAGCCGGTTTCTTTCGATCGAGGAAAGATGTCGACGATGATCGATTCGTTCGCTTTGAGCGGTCCGGAGCCGCGATCGTGTGGGTCCGCGGCGTCGGCACCGCACGCGACGATCGTTTCATCGAGTGCGAACCCGTGTGACAACAGCTCGATCTCGATCGCCTGTTTGACTCGCTCGGAAGTCAATGGTTCATCATCATAGACGAGCGTTCCGTCCTCGACCGATGCCGCGATGAGTAGCTCTTCTGCGCGGGACATCGCCAGCTCATTGACGTTCTGTGCGGTCCGAATATGCTCGATTTCCGCGTCGGTTTTCGTTGCCCGAATCGATTCGATGACACCATCCGTATCAGCACGTACGGAGATTTCGTGGCTTCGGAGGCCGTCTGCGGTACCGATCGGGAACGTTTCCGGCACCGCGACAGATTTCACACCGTGCGCTTGCAGAAACGCGGATAACGTCCGGTGTTTCCCTTCCGTTGAACCGTACTCGGCGATATTCGAACGGTGATCGTAGTCGACGTGCCGTTCGATGCTATCGGCTCGAGCGGTTCGGTTCGCACGACCGTACTCGAGTGCGGAAACGAGCAGATGTACATCACCATTATACAGCGTTACGAAGGGATCTGGTGCGGTGAAGTCTGAGAGATACCGCTGGTTCGCGTTATCGCCGTCGGCTTCGATGAGATAGCCGTCAACACCGGTGCGCTCAAGGTATGCGTCGAGCTTCGAGAGGTCCATATCAACAACAACGGTGGAAACCACATAGCCCTTATCGAGTCGGCACTGTTCTTGTTGAGTCGGCAGACATTTCCCATCTGCCCACGAGCGGCGGATATGGACGTTCGGATCTCACCCTCTCGCGTTCGCGGTACCGTGCGGGCACCGCCATCGAAAAGTTACACCCACCGTGCGATCTTGGCAGCCGGATACGCCGATCACGCGACCGTCCGAAATCCACTGCTCAGCGCCGATACGGCAGCGACAGCACGCGCCGTCGAAGCCTACGGCGGTGACACTACACAGATAGACGAACACCTCGAGGTCTCGGGGTTCTCGGGTGAACCCCGGACGCCCGATGACGTAATCGATTGTGCGAACAGCGGGACGACGATGCGACTCACGACAGCAACGGGAAGTTTGGTCGACGGGCTAACCGTTTTGACGGGCGATTCGTCGCTTCGCTCACGCCCGCAAGGGCCATTGTTAGAAGCGTTGGAGACGCTCGGCTCCCGGGCCGAATCGACACGGGCGAACGGGCAGGCTCCGATCATCGTCGGCGGGAACGTTGACGGCGGAAAAACAGCGATTAGAGGCGACGTATCTTCCCAGTACATCTCCGGACTGCTGATGGCCGGTGCGGTCACCGACAAAGGGATCGAAATCGAGCTGACGACGGAGCTGAAGTCTGCCCCGTATGTTGATATTACGCTCGAAGTGCTCGACACGTTTGGTATCGAAACGGGCGTACTCGGAGGTGACGACTCGGCGGTCGAATCCGGCGGTGCGGACGGGTTTGTTGTCGAGGGGAACCAAACGTACGACCCGAAGAACGGCGAATATCACGTCCCAGGTGACTTTTCGTCAATGTCGTATCTACTATCTGCAGGCGTACTTGCCGCATCGGACAAACTGGTCGTCGAAGGCGCACAACCGAGCGCGCAGGGCGATGCCGCAATCGTCTCGATTCTCGAATCGATGGGGGCTGAAATCGCATGGAATCGAGATTCGGGACGGATTACGGTCGAGCGCTCGAACCTCTCCGGAATCGATGTCGGTGTCGCGGATACACCGGATCTGTTGCCGACGATTGCCGTTCTCGGAGCCGCTGCCGAAGGAACGACCCGAATCACAGATTGTGCACACGTTCGGCTCAAGGAGACAGATCGGGTCGCTGCGATGGCATCCGAACTCGAAAAGATGGGGATCAACGTCGACGAGTACGAGGACGAACTGCACGTTCACGGCGGCGAACTCACCGGCGCAACCGTTGAAGGTCATGACGATCACCGCATCATCATGTCACTTGCTGTGGCCGCCCTCGTCGCGGACGGCGAGACGACGATCAAAGGCGCAGACGACGTGGACGTATCGTTCCCGTCGTTTTTCGACGCGTTTTCAGACCTCGGTGTTTCAATCGAAGAGTTATAAGAAAACGAAAACAGGTACGTGTTCACCTACTCGCCCGAACAGTTATCAACGACTCCAAGAAACCGGTAGGCATGCCGACGGTAAACCGGATCAGCGTTCATCCGATCAAATCACTCAACCCGATCGATATCGATATTGCCGATATCGCTCGTGGCGGGTTAGAGTACGACAGGAAGTACGCGATGTTCGATTCGAACGATGAGTACGTCAGCGGAAAGATCAACGATAATGTCTATGGTTTGCGGATGGATTTCGATATCGAAAGCGAAGAAGTCTCGCTTCGAGCTAAAGGCGACGACGAAACACACGTCTTCGATATGGATGCAGAGCGAAGCGACCTCGAAGCGTGGCTTTCGGAGTATTTCGGTGAGGAGATCTCGATCGTCGAGGCGACGGATACCCGATTTACCGGGGTCGCCGGTGGAACCGTCCCCCTCGAGATTTCCGCTCCCGGTCCCTCGGTCGTCAGCACGGAGACATACCGGGAGATCGCCTCGTGGTTCGATGACCTCGAAACGGACGACATTCGAAAGAGGTTCCGATCGAATATCGAGATCGATGGGGTTCCAGCGTTTTGGGAGGATAAGCTGTTCTCGGATAAAGAGCACGTCGTGAAATTCCGCATCGGAGACGTCGCCGTGACTGGCGTGTTACCACTCTCGAGATGTAACGTTCCGACGAAAGACCCCCGTACCGGCGAACAAAATAAAGAGTTCATGGAGACGTTTATCAAAAATCGAGAAGAGAAGTTCCCCGAGTGGGCCGACGCCGAACACCTCGGCCAACATCTTCCGACCCGATCACAACACTACTTTTATTTGACCGTCGTAACCAGAATCCCGACCTCAGAGAACGGCAAAGCAATTCATCTCGGCGATGAAGTCGAGATACTCGGCGAAGAAGCCCTCGTGAAATCGTTGTAGGTGGCGAGTACGCGAGAGCGCGTTTCGCTGAGCAGATTCAACGGACGAGATTGTCGCGATGTTCGAAATGGGACACTCCATGGATAAGGCCCCCGATCCAATTTCGGTATAGCAATATGTAGTTTATATGGGTGGCACAAAACACTGGCGAGCGATTAGGCATGGTAACAAACCCCAGTATTAGTGGGTCAAATTCGAATAACATATCGAACGAGTGATTTGCCAGGCGGAGTGGATCAGAGGATACAGTTTGTGAATACGAGACAACTATAACGTTACACGGGCCCACAAACAGGAGGAAACGCTCACAGAATAGCCAAGTACGACGAAGAGGACAACACCAGCACCACGATATTTCACCCCCGAAACCCGCCCTATGGAGGATAATCCAAATGTTGTACGTCTCCAAGGCAGTTGAGAGGTGGTTCTTCGATAACGGGATACACGATAGCCCCTGAGAAGGAGATAACGAACAACGGGAGACGCTGATGAAAATCGAATGTTTTCCACGTCGTGATAATCAAGATGGGGCAGTGAGATGTACTGTAGCCAAGATTTGACGCGGCAGATATGTGACGTACTCTTTGGTTGTGTATCTCGACCGATCGTGATTGTCGACCCAGTCCGACAAACTGTGAGATATCGAATTAGTCGCCGAATGAGCTACTGGACCCTGTATTAAAACATATAGAGCGAAAAAGGGAGGTGACTTTTATGCAGAGATAACGATAGCACTCTGAGGGCTCAAGTCGGTGACGGTGATAAATTAAACCGAGGGGGTTGAAAACACAGTGGAAACAACACCCCATAGAAACTTCCCAGTAATTTCAAAAGCTTGGCAACTACAATGATCCAGACCATAGCTAGCGAGCACGACATTGTCACAGAGATTAGCGTTGAACAAGAATCAACTGCCGTGAGCTGCATCTTAAATCGAGACGGTTGCGAAAAAGCGTCAGACATTATATCGGCACATATAGATTATAGTCCCGATTTTTGATTTAGATATATTGATAAATATGTACATCTCGGCATAAATTGGCATCAGATACAAAGATAAAGACTCTTATCCATCTGTCTGACGTACTTTGATGTATGGTTGGGTCGAAGGGACGAATATGCCAGCCGACGATGAACGCGTCTCGGTACAGACGTATGTCTCCGCGACACAGCGAGATCGATGGCGCGAGGAAGCCGAAGCGATGGACATGTCACAAGCCGAATACGTCCGAACGATGGTACAAGCGGGTCGCCGTGGGTTTGATTTATATACTACCGCTGATTCTTTAAATACTGATTCGAGAAATACCGTCGAAGGCAATATGGAAGGCGTTACCCCTGGGGTTGACGGCCTCAAAGACTGCATCCTCGAGGTTCTTCACGAATCGGAATTCGCTGATTGGGATGAATTGCTCGCCGGAGTGACGGACGGGATCGAAGATCGCCTCGAGGAAACGCTCGATGAGCTCCAATCGAACGACCGCGTCCGATACAGTGGTCGCCACGGCGGGTATACGGTGGTGAACGATGAGCGCTGAAAAGCGCGGTGTCGAGATCGATCCGGAAGACCCGGTCGAATACTTCCTCCAGGATATGATCTTCCACGGGCGGACGGAACGAACCAGATCCGCCTACGAGCGTGTGCTCCGGGCGTTCGAGTCGTTTCTGCAGACGCGGGGGGAAACGCTAGCGAGCGCCGATCAGCGCACGTGTATGACGTGGGTACATACGCTACGAGACGGGCATGCGGACAGCACGATCGCCACCTATGCGGCCTATGTTCATCGGTTTTATACGTATATGAGCCAGATCGGCGTCTTCGAGACGAATCCGATGGCGCTCGTCACGGAGGAGATGGACGAATCGATACAGACGGATCCAACCCGCCGAGAGATCTCGATCTCACAGATGCGATCTTTCGTTCACGACCTGCATCACCCGTTAGAACGAGCGCTGATCGTGACGCTTTTAAAAACCGGACTCCGTGTCGGAGAGTGTTGTAACCTCGACTTACGCGATGTCTACCTCGCGGATTCACAAGTACAGGCCGCTTTCTCAGCCCCACACCGTGGGGCGTTGGATGGAAGACCCGACTCGATATACGTGCCAAGCGATCCAACGCGAGGGACGGAGTATAACGGAGAGGTGAGAGACGCCTCGAATAAACGGAAGCAGGACACGATACTCCCGATCGATACCGAATTAAAGCAGGTCTTGAAAGCGTGGCTCGCGATCCGACCGGATACGGCATCGAACACAACGTCGCTTTTCGTTTCAACGGACGAATGGGGTCGTCGAATGACGCCGCCGATGGTCAGAAACGTCGTTATGACACGGGCGGGCGAACATGGGTGGTACCGCAAAGGCGGAGACGCGGCGGAGAACGTCACACCCCACTATTTCAGGCACTTTTTCACGACACATCTTCGGGACCGAACCGGTGATCGGGGGGTCGTGAAATATCTCCGTGGGGATGTCGCGACGGACATCATCGATACGTACACCCACAACTGGGGCGATCGTGTTCGGACCGTTTACGAAGAGAACATCTACCAACTTCTGTAACTTCGGCGCGCACCGGACAAAATTTGGTGTTTTCTCGACGGACCACCTGTTCGTGGCCGCACACATAAACCATATAGTGATATATCAAATCTGGTGGAAAATCCGAAAATCCACGTTCGATAAATGCGCTATTAACAGTCACCCACGATGGTGAATATCGGAATAACCACCGCCGATCGGCGGCGTTGCGGTCGTGACGGCGACGTCAAAGCCGGCTGAAAACGCCAGTCCAGAACCGATCCTTCGAGACTGAGAGTTGATGAAAGAGAAACGGAACCACCGTTGCTCGATAAATAATAATGCTTGCGAAGGAATTCAACGTGAGAGTTCATTCCGCACCGTATTGATCGAAGAGTACACACACGAGATGGGAACTTCTGGAAGAGATATCGATGACGATGAGATAGAGCGAAAGCGAAAATGATCCTTCGGCACGGAGCCCCACGTAAATGAGCCACGACATGTACATCGCATGTTAATTCATCAATACGGTGGTGGGTAACGACGCTTGAAACGTACATAGACCAGTACCAGACTATCACGGATTGAGAACGCTATACAGAACCTTACAGCGCATAGACATACTCTCGGTTGGAGGTAGCAAAAATGCCAATTCAAGACCTCGCCCGTGACGACGTTGTCAGCGCTAGCCCAGAGACAGCCGTTCCCGAGCTCGCACAGCAAATGCGAGACGAGGGCGTCGGTAGTGTTGTGATTACGAACGGAAACAGTCCAGTCGGTATCGCAACCGATCGTGATCTTGCCGTGCGAACGTTGGCGGACGAAACCGATCCGGACGAACAGACGGCTGAAGACGTGATGTCGAAAGAGCTGTGTACCGCCGCTCCGGATACTGGATTCTACGAAGCCGCCAGCACGATGAGCGAGAATGGCGTTCGACGGCTCCCGATCTGTGATGAGAACGACGAGCTGGTCGGGATAATCACTGCGGATGATCTGACGGAACTGCTCTCCGAGGAGAGCGAACAGCTCGCGGAAGTGATTCGAGCACAGCGACCATCCTACTGAGAAGAGCCCATCACCCCCTCGGACAATTATTCGATTATTAATCCTCCGTGATGACCGACCGCTCGGTGCGCTTGGCAGTAATACACCGCAACACCGCTCTCCTCGAAGGTATACGACCAGGTGTGACCGGCATCCCCGATGAGGTCTCCGCTCGAGAATTCGAAATCAGAACCGATCTGCGATTCACTGATGACGTTGTGTCGACCGCCTCGACCGGTCCATTCCCAGATGACCGTTGTGTCCACCGAAATTTTCGCTGCTGGAGGATCATATGCTAACCCGTCCTCTCCAGCGCCGACAGCGATCGTGATTTCCGCAACGTCCGTCATATCGACGATGGTTCCATCATAAAGATTAGCGTCGTTCTCCGTGAGATACGAATCGATCCGTGACGTGGGGTCGTCCGGATCATCCGGAGGTTCATCATCGGGTTCGTCATTGTTACAGCCTGCGGTGAGAGCGGTCACCGAACAGGCGATTGCCCCACGGACGAACCGTCGACGAGTTGGTTGCATAGACTATCTTCGAGCTCCCAAACGAGTAATGATATGGCCGTTACCATCGACTGAGAGAGTCTGGATTCCGATACCGCTACACGACGAGGATCGGCCGGCCGACCGTCCGAACGACTCGATCAGTCACGCTTCCGATGGTCTCGGTTTCAGTGTGCGATTGGCCTTGGTATCCGAGAACGACGAGATCTGCATCGATACTGTCCGCATAGCGTGTAATCTCTTCGTGCGGCCGACCGTGACAACACCGGCCCGTGAACTCAACGTCGAGTCCATCCGCACGGGTTCGAATATCATCCAGATACTGTTGTCCCCGGTCTTCCATGTCGTTCGTGGCGAGTTCGCTCGTACTGATCGCAGGATCGTCGAACCGAGTCGTATCGACGACGAAGATGCCGTGCAGCACTGCACCATGTGTTTCCGCTTGCTCGAGGGCATGAACGATCGCACGACTTGCGTGTTGGCTTCCATCCGTCGCGACGAGGATCGTGTCGTACATACTAGGAAAAGAACCATAACACAGAAAACGGTCGCTGTAATTATTGCCCGTTGAGAATATCGCGGATCAATCGATGGTGAACGGTTCGGACGTTACAGAGACCGACCGAGGCGGCGAATACGTCAACGTTCACACTGGATGGGTGACTTCCCGGCAACGCGGGCACTCCGCGTACACGCGGGTCGTAGCGGTCGTTTCGTATTCGATGAGTATTTGAGCGGAACCGATAGAAGCGCCACAAAACGGACACGAACCGAGCTCGCCACGGTTAGTGTTTGGACACATAATCACTCGGGAGACGTGTTGGTGTCACTCGTCGGCTCTATTCGAACCTCAAACTCAGCAGTGAGTGAAGAGGAATCGAGATCATCTGATGGATCGGTGTGAGCATTCGAACGGGAGTGGTGAAGTTGCTCACCACCATCGGTCGAAAGAACCGGTGGCTGACGCGGATCGTTTTCAGACGAGATAATACATCGGAACGTAACGACGGGAGCGTCAGATTCGGGAATTAAGACTTGGAGGTCACCCGTCGAGAGATGATACTCGCGGCTATTACGGCCTCTCGGCTTTACTCGAATACGTTCATCTAAAAGAGATAGGTCGGAGAGATGGTTCACCTTTCGGTACGCCGTCGCAGTGGGGATATCATGCTCTTCACATAGTTCTGAAACGGTCATCGCCCCATCGGCAGTCGCGATTAAGATCGTTCTGCAGTCGTCATCGGCAAGGGCAGACATGACCGCTTTCGGAGATTC
>SKKJ01000289.1 GCA_007121575.1 Natronomonas sp. | reverse complement strand
TTCACGTCGACGACAACGCGTTCATCGCCGGTGAGGATCTCGCTGTCGAACAGCGGCTTGAGTCCGAGAATCGCCGCGGTCGCATTGCAGCCACCGGAAGCGATGAGTTTCGCGCCGGGCAGGTTCTCACGGTTGAGTTCCGGCAGAGCGTACTCGGACTCAGAGAGCAGTTCGGGTCGGTCGTGGCCGTCGTACCACTCGTCGTACTCTTCTTCGGTGTCGAGTCTGAAGTCCGCGCTCAGATCGACGACCGTGTCGGCCGCGTCCCGAAACGAATCGATGTGTTCCATCGTGACGCCGTGGGGCGTACACGCGAAGAGGACATCGACCGATTCGAGATCCTCGGGCGAGGAAAACCGAAGGTCCTCGCCCCGAAGGTTCGGATGGACGGATCCGATCGTCTTGTTCTCGTAGCTTCGACTCGTCGCTTGGGCGATTTCGAAGTTCGGATGTCCCGAGAGGAGTCGTAGCAGTTCGCCACCGGTAAAGCCGCTTCCGCCGACGACGCTCGCGGTGTGCGTCTCGCTCATGCGGTCACCTCGACGTTTCGCGCCCGCGTTTCGAGCCAGTCGACGACCGCCGCCGGCACGTCGACGTCGGAAACCTCGTTGAGCGCTTTGAATTCGACGGTGTGGTTGACCTCGTGAACGGTGTATGAATCGCCGGTTTCCATGAGGTCGATCCCGAGCAATCCGCCGCCGACCGCGTCGGAGGCACGCTTGACGAGATCCGCCATCTCATCGGAGACATCGATTGCCTCGGTTTTCGCCCCACGTGCGGCGTTCGTCAGCCAGTGATCCGAGGTACGGGCCATCGCGGCAACCGGTTCGCCATCGGTCGCGACGACGCGGATGTCGCGGCCCGGTTTCTCGACGAACTCTTGGATGTAAAACACCTTGTGTTCGTAATGACCGAGCGTCTCTTTGTGCTCTAAGATCGCTTCAGCGGCGTCTTTCGAATCGATTTTCGCCATCAACCGGCCCCACGATCCGATGACGGGTTTCAGCACACACGGATAGCCGAACGATTCGATCGACTCGAGCGCGGCCTCTTTCGTGAAGGTGATCTCGGTCGCCGGAGTCGGAACGTCGGCTTCGGCGAGCGCGAGACTGTTTCGCGCTTTATCGGCACAGATCGCCGCGGTTTCCGGCTCGTTGACCACCGGGATGTCATACGCATCGACGAAGCGGGTGACGTACCGCGAACGACTGGTTGCGAGACAGCGGTCGACGACGATGTCGACGCCATCGAACGCCGCGGGTGGTTCGTGAATGCCGAACCGTTCTTTTCGAACGTCGATCTTCGTGACCTCGTGGCCACGATCGCGGAGTTCGCTCAACAGCAACTTCTCGTCGCGGCGGATACGCGAATAGAGTACTCCGACGTTCATTGGGCGCCTCCGTAAGCGGGCCCACGAGCTCGAATCAGCAGCGAGCATCCGGTGTTCACGCGGCGAGCCGTGCCGACGTCCATCGCCTTACTCCCCCCAGTCCTCTTCGAGTTCGGGGGCTTCTTCGAGGACGACCGGATCGACCGAAACGACCTCGAGTTCTGCCCCGGTGATGGGACTGTCGATGATTTCGCCGACCTCTACGTCTGCGGGGATCTCGATCTCATCGCCGGTGATTGGATCTTCTGCGGTGATAGTTTCGTCTGCCATCGTACCGAACACTCGGTATCCGACCCACTTAAAAGCTTCGAACTTATCAAATGAAGATAATAACAGAGAGTGACCTCTAATAGCGACAGAGGGCTAATTAGACGAATAATCCCAACAGTATGTTCAATATATGATATTTTGTTTTGGGAACGACGTTCGTCGATCAGACACGACGGTCCACCTCCGTCTCGAGCGAACGGGCAGCGTCCGAAATCCCGTGTTCATACGCTTCGATCGCCTCACGGTCGGCCACAAGCGTGCTCCGGAGATTCGAGAGCGTCGTCTCGACCGCATCCGGTGCAGGGCCACCGACGGAACCACGCGAGCGAGCGCTTGCTATCGGATCGAGCGCGGCGCGTATCTCCTCTTGAGCCACGTATGCGTCAAGGCCGTCGCCAAGCACGTCGATGGCTGCCGCATCGAGATCGTCATAGAGTACCGATCCGTCAGCCCGCTCGGCCGCAGTTGCAACGACCTCGTGCGCTGTTCGGAACGGAACTCCCGACATGGCGAGTAAATCCGCGACACCGGTTGCCGTCGAGAATCCCTCTCCCGCGGCGTCTTCGAGCGCTTCAGCTCTCCACTCAGCCGTTGCGACGGCACCAGCCGCGACGTTCGTGGCTTCAGCCACTGCGTCGATCGCATCGAACGCGTGTGGATGCGCGCGCTGAAGATCGCGATTGTACGCACGAGGAAGCCCTTTCAGGATCGACAGCAGGGCGTTCAACCCGGCGGCCGCATCGCCCGCGCTCGCGCGAACGAGCTCCATCGTATCCGGATTCTTCTTCTGCGGCATGATCGAAGACGTCGAGGCGTACGCGTCGGCGAGTTCGACGTATCCAGCGTTCGAGTAGACGACGAGATCTTCCGCCAAGCCAGACAGCGTCGTCGAGAGCGCGGCGACAGCAGCAGTCGTCTCAAAGAGGAAATCGCGTGCCGAAGCCGCATCCATCGAGTTCTCGACGAGCCCGCCGAACCCCAAGAGAGACGCCGTTCGTTCTCGGTCGATGTCGAACGGCGTTCCCGCGAAGGCCGCCGCACCGAGCGGAGACTGGTTGACACGTTCAAACGCATCGAGCAACCGTCCGGTGTCGCGGGCAAGTGACGATGCATACGAAGACAGATAATGTGCGACCGTCGTTGGCTGAGCCGGTTGCAGGTGCGTAAAGCCCGGCATGACCGTCTCTGTGTGTTCGGAGGCGACGTCGATGAGGACACGGCGGGCTTCGACCGTCGCTTCGAGCACATCGAGGATGTCCGCACGCAAGCGGTATCGGATGCACGCGGCGACTTCGTCGTTTCGCGATCGAGCGGTATGCATTCGGCCGCCGCGTTCGCCGATACGGTCGATCACCGCGGTTTCGATGGCCGCATGAACGTCCTCGCCGTCAGGGAGCGCCTCGTGTCCCGCTGCCTCGATCTCGCCAAGCGCATTCAGGATCGCTGAGGCATCATCGGAGCCGATGATCCCCTGTTCGTCGAGCATCACGACGTGGGCGCGATCGACGGCGATGTCGGCTTCGAAGATCCGTTCGTCAGCCGCGAGGCTCGAGAGAAACCCGCGAGCGGGTCCGCCGCTGAACCGGTCTCGGCGGACAACGTCGCCCGCGTTCGTGTCGCCGTTTCCGTTGTGGCCGCCGTCGTCCCCATCCGACATCGGTTTACTCCTCGCTGTCGATGACGCGGTTGGCCAAACGCTCTTGGAAACCGTGGTATTTCGCGACGCCCGTCGCGTCGTTTTGCTCGATGCCACCGACGATATCTTCGGTGTTGAACGAGGCGGCTTCCGCGGAGTACACCGCGTATTTCGACTTACGGCCGACTGGACGTGCCTGTCCGCCCTCAAACCGGATCGTCACGGATCCGGTCGCGCGTTTCTGTGTCTCTGCGATGAATCCCTCGAGCGCACGAACGAGCGGTGCGTTCACCAGGCCCTGATACCCCTTTTCGGACCATTCGTGGTCGACTTGCTTTTTGAACGCGCGCTCTTCTTTCGTCAAGACGAGGTCTTCGAGTGCCGCGTGCGCGTTCAAAAGGACCGTCGCCGCGGGGTGTTCGTAGTTCTCACGGACCTTCAAACCGAGCATGCGATCCTCCATGATGTCCGAGCGGCCGACACCGTATCCGCCGGCGAGTTCGTTGAGTTCTTCGATGAGTTCGACCGGTTCCATCTCGGCCTCGTCCAAAGAGACGGGATATCCGTTCTCGAATCCGATCTCGATTTCGAGCGTCTCGCCAGTCGGCGCTTTCGTCCACTCGTAGATGTCCTCCGGCGGAACGTAGCTCGGATCTTCGAGTTCGGACCCCTCGACCGAGCGGCTCCAGAGGTTCGTATCGATGCTGTATTTCCCTTCGTCGCCGCCTTCGACCGGTAAATTACGTTCGGCGGCGTACTCCTGTTCGAACTCTCGCGTCAATCCGAGTTCGCGAACCGGCGCGATGACTTCCAGATCGGAATCGCGCCAGACGGCTTCGAACCTGAGCTGGTCGTTACCTTTGCCGGTGCAGCCGTGTGCGAGCCCGGAACAGCCTTGTTCTTTCGCGACGTCTAAGATCGCCTTCGCGATCACCGGACGGGCGAGAGCGGTCCCGAGCGGGTATCCCTGATATGAGGCGTTCGCGCGGACGGCGTCGAAACACAGCGCGGCGAACTCGTCTTTCGCATCGACGACGTAGTGGTCGAGTTCGAGCGCCTCCGCGGTCTCTTCTGCCTCTTCGAACTCCGATTCGGGCTGGCCGACGTCAACAGTGACGCCGATAACCTCGTCGTAGCCGTATTCTTCTTGGAGCAGCGGTACACAGACGGTCGTATCGAGCCCACCGGAGAAGGCGAGCGCAACGCGTTTCGTATCTGACATTGGTGTGAGTTGGATGGGTGAGTGTGGCCGTCGACCGGACGGTCATCGTTATAAACCGGGGCGAGCGCGATTTGAGAGGTGGAACTATTCGGGCCTACCGGCCCGTCGTCGCGGTCGCGCGAAAAGAAAGAGCCCACCGCTGTAATCTTCGGTACCGAAGCGGTGAGTCCGTTTCATGTATTGGAGACTATCCGTAGAAGGGTACTAAACGCTTGCGAAACACGGCTACTATGCGGGGATCTGCCGTGAGAGATGTTCGCGTTCTCAGGGATGCTCACGGTCTCGACCGATGAAAAGCGTCGTGAGAAGCAAGAGTGAACCGCCGAGTGCGATGGGCCCGCTTCCGTACGTGCCGATGTCGGGGGCCGTCGCAACGACCTCGAAGTCCTCACCGAACTCGGTGAACCCGGGCCAGCTCGCGACGTCTTCACCCTGTCGCGCCGGTTCCGGAGAGATACTGGTGAGCTCGTATCCCTCCGGAGCGAGGACGATGAGTTCTCGGTCTAAGGCATCGTACGTCGAAAACGGCTCCGAAAGCACGACACGATCACCGTCGACAACCGCGAGGTTCGCCCAGCGGAACTGATACCCAACGATCCCCGTTTCGCCGTCGACAACCGTTTCGATCGTTGCGTCACCGACGTCCAATTCACGGTCGACCCGCTGGTTCGTCTCATCTGATATCGATTGCATCCCCTGCTGAAGCTGCGTTGCAGCGACCTGCCTGAACGCCTCGTCATCGCGAACGTCCTCGAACACCGCACGGTCTTCGGGATCGGTGAGATCGAACGTTTCGGTGAAGACGACGTTGGCATCGCCGTTGGTATCGAGTTCGACGATGAACTGACTGTTCACAGCGCTATCAGTCGCCGCGGCTGTGCCGGCGAAAACACCGACCGAGAGCAAGACGACACACAACAGACCGAACGACCGAGCCGGAGTACTCATCGTTCGAACGTGGCGACCAACGTGGAAAAAGTGAACGGATTGGACGAAAGACGACGTTTCGAAGCAACCAGGTGAAACGATCGACATCGGTCGGTGCGTTTTTTATTCCCCGAGTCGGACACCCGATATGCGCACCAGCGGAAAACTCGACGTCGAGGATCTGTTGAAGATCGTCTTGATTCTCGTCATCGTCGTTCTCGCTCTCCAGATCGTCGGTCTGTTCATCGATATTCTCGCGTCGATCGGTCCGGTCGTCGCGCTCGTGATCATCGTCCTTATCGTGGCGTACTTCCTCGATTATATCTGAGCCGTGTATAGCTGTAACGTCCCCGTTCCACCCGAAGTATCGCGGCTCGCACGCGGGCTCTCGACGAACTGTTTCGAGGCGACGCCGCGGGATCGGCACACGCTCGTCCTCAAACGGCTCGGCGAGGGAGATCCACAATCGTTCACACGACAAGTCAGAGCCGCGCTTACAGGGGTCGCGCCGTTCGAGGCTCGCACAGCCGGTATCGAATTGTTCCAAAACCCGAACACCGGCCGAGGACCGGTCGCGTATCTCCGAATCGACTCACCAGCACTTCTCGAGATACACGAGATCCTCTGTTCGGTTTTCGAACCGGTTGCGGGATTCGAAGGCGATGAGTATGTTCCGCACGTCACGATCGCCCGTGGTGGAGACGCCGCTCGGCTTGAAGGAATGGCTGTCGGTACACCGGTCACGTGGACGGTCGATTCGCTCATCGTGTGGGCAGCGAAATACGACGAACCGACGAATCGGATCTCCTTACCGGCGTAGTCGGTGGATGATTAGTTTTCGTAGGCCCGCTCGCGACTCCGGACGAGTCGCATAATTAACTCGTTATACGGAGTCTCGACGCCGAGTTCTGCACCGGCACGGACGAGATAGCCGTTGAGGTGTTCGAGTTCGGTCTTGCGTTCGTTTCGGACGTCCTCTAGCGCCGAGGAGACGTGGTCGCTGTTCGCCTCACAGAAATCGTGGACGTACGCGACGGGATCGTCAACGAGGTTATCGATCCCCTTTGCGTTCGCGATCGCTGCCGCTTCTTCAACGATTCCCTCCATCACCGCTCGCGAATCCTCGAACTCGCTTATCTGACCGTCCGTGAGATGTGTGAGCGCCGCGATCGGTTTGACGCCGACCGCGATGAAGCTCTTGTTCCACAGATTCGCGATCGGATCCTCGACCAATTCGGTGTCGATCCCGGCTTCGTTCATCAGTTCGGCGGCTCTCGTCGCCGCATCGTTGTCGTAGCTCCCAACCGTCGTATCTCCAGTCTGGCCGTCATGGACCACGACGCCCGGTTCGATCATCCGAGAACCCCATTTGGTCGTGCCCGCGACGACTCGGTCGGTGAACTCGCCGATCACATCATAACTCGTGTAGGCGTTTTGCAGTGTGATAACGATGGTATCGTCTCCGAGGAGCGGGGCGGCATTCTCCATCGCAGCGCGGGTGTCCTGCGCTTTCACGAGGACGAATACGAACGCCGATTCACCGATCTCCGTTGGATCCGTCGTTGCGAACGGTTCGTACTCGATATCGGCTTTGCCCGGTCGTTTGACCGTGATCCCGTCCGCGTTGATCCGTTCGACCAGCGATTCATCGACATCGAGGAACGAGACGTCGTGGCCGCTGTCGGCGAAATATCCGCCGAACAACGAACCCTCCGCACCGGCACCGATTATACTGACAGTCATCGTCGATCAATAGCTGCGCGTATTATAAGAACCTACGCTGCCTAGAGCGTGGTGGTTGTCGTACTACGCGCTCGGGCCGAGATAACCCCACGCTTGCAATCGATCACCGTCGCCGTCGATCCACCGTTCACCGATGTCGTCTCGGTAATAGAGGTTCGGGATGAGGATATCATCGAGCCGATCATAACACTGGGCTCTGGCTTTTCCCATCGTTTCACCCTTGCCGGTGACGACGAGTGGCATCCCGTTGTTTCCAGCAACGCGCCACTGACCGTCGACCAGTTTCGCATCCTCGATGTGGATCCCCCCACGGCTGTCGGACTCGAAGACGACAGCCGCGTTTCGGGAGTTCTCGTCGTAGGTCTTTTCGTCCTCGAACGGAAACGGGGGAAGCACGACGCGGACGCCGACCTGAAAGCCCCGGTGAACCACCAAATCCGGGTCGTTCCCGTGCGCGAGCTCGTAAAAGAACTGCCCAGTCGGAGATTCGAACGATTCCTCCTGGAGTGTAATCGTCGGATAGCCGAATCGGGGAGTGAACTCCAGCGGGTAAATACCGGTTTTGTTGACGATACAGTTGATATCGATGCTTCCGACGTATCCCTCCTCGGCCAACCAGTCTTCGAGTTTACCGAGCGTTTCAGAGAACAGTTTGTTCTGTCCAGACCAGAACATCGAAGTCCCCATCTCACCGGTTTGTGGGCCGATATTTCCGGGGAAGAGCCTCTTGTGTTCGAAGTTGAAATTGACTTGATCGATGAACGTCTCACCGTTAAAGAATCCACATACCGCGATTTCAACGCCGTCGACCTTCCGTTGTAGCTGAAAGCCCTTCATCCGGTGTCCCCACGCTTTTTTATACGCTTTCAGCACATCGATCACGTCGCTCCCGTCGCTTTCGTTTCCGACATAGAGCAGCCGTTTGACGTTTTGGACCTCGCCGAGCGGTTTGATGACGTACGCAGCAGGGTTTCGTTCGACGAACGCGATTCCGTCATCGAAGTCGCGAAACTCCCGATGCTCGATCGTGTGGACGCCGTGTTCTTCGAGGACCTCCATCGCGTAGCCGCGGTCGTCTTCCAACCGGTCAGTGTTCGACGTCCCACCGACGACCGCATTCCCCGATTCGCGAAGTTCCTGCGCAAGCGCCCCGGTTCCAAGCTCCGGTCCAACCCAGATGTCGTCGAAGATTATGACGTCGGCCCACTCGACGTTCGAACGCCAATCGTCGATTTTCGGGACGAACCCGTCGCCGATCTCTTTGTCAGGGTCTGCCTCGATGTAGTATTTTACGTCGTGGCCCTCTTCGTGAATTTGCCACGCGAGATCGGTGATGAGCGCGGCGTCCGCAGAGACGAAGAGAAATCGTTTGGTGTCCATAGGTGCAGGTCGCTCGGAACGACCTTGAGTATGGTGTAGGTATCGTGATAATAAACAAGAACGTGTTATTGAGAGGTCCGCTCATCGACAGCAGCTTCGAGGTTCCACTCATCGGCTCGCTCGAGCGCTTCTTCACGAGCAGTTTGTCTGATATCTTCGATCGCGGCCGCATCCTCGAGGAACGCTTCAACGGTTTCTTCGTCCACCTCCCCTAGCGTGTCATCGGCAATGCCGCGCGTTCGAGAAGCGAGCTCGGGGTCACCGGCCAATTGCGTCGCGAGCGCGTCAGGGGAAACGCGTAGTTCCGCCGTTCGGTGTGGTAATTCGAGCGCGGTGGCTTCGAGCGCATACAGTTCGAACAGATACGGTGGCGGTCCGATATCATCGAGCGCGGGGGGGCCACCACGGTCGGTTTTCGAGTGATATGCGAGAACCGGAACGCCGGCTTCGAACGTGATCACAGCCGTCTCGTCCTCATCGTCGAACAGCATACCCTGAGAAGAAATGAGCGCATAGCCGTCGAGTCTCCGGTCCAACACGTCGGAAAGGGCCGGTGAAAGCGACATGATGACTTTCGAACGAAGCAATTGTCCATCCGGGATCATAGCGGATCCGGGATGACGGCA
>SKKJ01000055.1 GCA_007121575.1 Natronomonas sp. | reverse complement strand
TCACATGGTGTCGAACCACCGTAGTCGCTATGGGAGATGCTCGAGACGGCCGAAGAACACGGATATCGACCGGCCGTCGAATCGGTTATCTCGGCGTATGAGCGCGATGGTGCAGCGGTTTCGAGTAAACTCCCGGCTGCCGAAACCATCCCAAACGGGCCCGTTGGCGTCTGCTCACTGAACTGTGAGGCCGCCTGTCGAGTCGCATTGTCCACACACGATATCGATGGGATCGGTTCCATCGTTGGTCGGGATACGCTCGAAACAGAAAAGCCGGATCCACAGCCGCTCTTGGAGACGATCGAACGACTCGACGGGTCACCGGACAGATCGGTGTTTATCGGCGATACCGACCGTGATGCGACGACGGCGAAGAGAGCCGGCGTCGATTACATGGATGTATCAGCTTGGCTTCGAGCGTACAGATAGACCGAAATCCCGATACACAACCAGACGACGGCACCGACTCGAATCGCGAAATTCGCGCGTTGTCCCCACGTTAACAACTCGAAAAAAAGCGAGAGGCCGGCGACGACGGGTGCACCCACGACGATCGTTAGCACGAACGTCGTCTGCATCACCCATCCGTAATCGATGCCGTCCGGATTCGTCGTCTCAACGTGGGGGCTCATACTCTCTATCAGTGAGTCGGATCGTAAGCGGTTACGGTTTCTGCCGAGGAGTTCGCTGGCATGCACACCAAACGATCCGGTCGCTTATCCATCCCACTGCGTCCGACAATCCGGTGTGCAAAAATGCGTGGTCACGACCGAACCGTCCTCGATCGATGTCACAACGCGGTGTGATTTCTGCTGTACGATCGGTTTCTCACAGACCGCACAACGTGGCGCGTTCTCCTCCGTTACGTCTTCGCAGAGATCCGAAGTCGGGTCAACCATTGTACCGAGGCGTTAGGCGGGAGCTATATCAACGGTTATGTTCGAGTGTCGATCCAACGATGGCCGGTTTCATGTCTCATCGATGGCGAACGTTTCCTGCGTACTTCGATCGTTAGCGATCCCGCAGTACCGATTCACCCGGTTTCGTCCGCGCGTTCGCCGAGAGGACGACACCCGGTGCGAGGCTCGTATTGATCCCCGTTTTGACCTCCGGACCAGCAACGACGCCATACTTTCTTCGACCGGTGGAAACTCGCTCACCCTTGACGGTCTGGTGGACTGCTGTATCGTCGTGTCGAAGGTTGGCGACCTGGGTCCCGGCACCGAAGTTCACGCCCGGCCCGAGGAGGCTATCGCCCACGTACGAGAGGTGCGGAACGTTCGATCCATCCATCAATACGCTGTTTTTGATCTCGACACCGCTGCCGACATGGCAGTCTCGACCGATAAGGGTGGCACCGCGAACGTAGGCGTTCGGTCCGATATCGGCTCCGGAGCGGACGATCGCAGGCCCCACGATAACGACGCCTGAATCGACCGTCGCACCGGATTCGACAACGACCGAGCCGCGAAGCTCCGCTCGCTCGTGAACCTCGCCTTCGATCCGCCGTTCCAATTCGCCGATCTTCCACTCGTTCGCAGCCAGCAGTTCCCACGGACGGCCTACGTCAAGCCACGCAGACAGTAACACCGGCGTAACAGCGGACGTTTCGATCACTTTCGCGACCACATCCGTGAGTTCGTACTCGCCGCGTTCGCTCTCTTCGACCTCGAGCCACGAGAGGGCTCGTTCGGGGAACGTGTACGCACCCGCGTTCGCCAGATTCGATGGTGGATCTGCGGGCTTTTCGACGATTTCTGTGATTCGATCACCCGACGACGTCGTCGAAAGAACACCGTAGTTTTGCGGTTCATCGACTTCGATCGCGGCGATCGCCGGTGCAGCCTCAAAAAGCGATGCGATATCGTCGGGATTGTAGAGATTGTCGCCGTTCAGGACGGCGAACGGGCCATCGAGATGCTCCCGCGCGGCACGGACTGCGTCCGCCGTCCCGCGCTGTGTTTCTTGCACGGCGAATGAGACCGGAACGTCTCGATACGTCCCTCCGAAGAACGCTCGGACCGCGTCGGCCTCGTATCCGACGACGATCACGAGCTCTGATGCACCCGCAGCGACGGCCGCATCAGCCGTATGCGCACACAAGGGCCGATCCGCGACCGGCAACATCGGTTTCGGAACGGTCTCGGTAAGCGGTCGCATTCGGGTTCCCTCGCCGGCGGCGAGGATGACTGCTTGCATACGCTCGACTCGAACGGCAGAGATAAAAACGGTCGGGCTACTCTTCGGACGGTCTGTCGTCTAATGCCGGTGGCTCACCTTCGTCGGCTTGCCGCCGGACATCGACGTGATAGTGTTCGAGGATGTCACGTCCCAAAAGCAGCGGATATTCCATGTGTCCACGATCTTCGATGCTCGCGGTGACCGTGTGTTGTTTGCCGCCGACACCGACAACGAGGTCGACGACGGGCCGTGATCGTCCGGATTTCACGCTTCCGGATTTGATCTTGACGATGTCTTTGATCGGTCCGGTTCCGATCTCAGCCGCAAGCCGAGCGTCGATACTCGTCCGGGTCGCACCAGTATCGGACTTCGACATCACAGTTTGCTGCCCGCTGGTCCCCATAACGACGACTTCTTCTATGTAGCCGATCACGGGGATTTCGGTCGGGAGGGTCTTTTCTGCACGAGGCATGCACGCCGGGCGAGAATCATCGAGATTGGCGGTGAGTTCGTAGACCCGCTCGCCATCGACCTCTCCACCAGCGCGTTCGATGGCGAGGCGGGCGATGTGCGGTGCCGGCGAACGTCCAGTCGCCTTGAACAGCCCTCGGAAGCCGGCAGTCGGGTTCACTTCCAGTACGTAATAGCCGTCCGTTCCCTGCACGATGTCGACGCCGGCATAGTCGAGGCCGATTTCGTCGGTCGCGCGCTTTGCCATCGTGGCGATCTCATCGGAGAGCCCGTCAGTCACGTCCTCGACGTCTCCACCCAGGGCGACGTTCGTTCGCCAGTCGCCTTCGGGGGCGTATCGGTTCATCGCTCCGACGACGCGCTCGCCGACAACATACACACGGAGATCGTGGTGTCGCTCTTCGTCGTGTTCGATGAGCTCTTGGAGGAACGCCTGTCTGGACCCAACCATCGGGTTGACCGGGTCGTCGGTATCGAGCTTCCACGTTCCGCCGCCGTGGGTTCCGATCGCGGTCTTATAGACGACCTCCTCGCCGAAGCGATCCCGACGGTCGTTCAAGAGATCACCGGAGAGGGCCATGAGCGCATCCGGGACAGGAAGGCCCGCTTTCGCAAGCGCGGTTCCGGAAGCGAATTTGTGCATCGCGGTCATCGTCGCCATCGGCGTGTTCAACATCGGGCAGATACGATCGAGCATCGTTGCCAACCCGAGCGCCTCGGCCGGTTGCTCCTCCTTCGAGAGTAACAGCCGATTGACAATGATATCGATATCCGGCTCGAGTGTAACTTCACCATCAGTTATATCAACAGCAGTATTTTCCGCGCGGAGCCAAGCTGTGTCATACCCGAGGTCGTCGACAGCGTTCAAGATCGCCTTCGTCTCCTTCGAGCTGTGAAGACTGAGAACGCCGACGGTTAGTGAATCCGACATACGCTATCTCCGTTTGGTCCCGGCAAAATACTGCCGATATTTTAATTGTTCATTCCGTACTGCCATACTGGGCCAGTGATCAGTCAGCTGATAATATGCGTGTGATTTACCCACTATAAGGTTTCGTCTCACTGACGTCGTCGTAGACATACTTCGACTGACGGGGGGCAGTATTCGGACATGGCAGAGCGATATAGCCACGGCCTTATACCCGTCCCCGTCGTGGCACGAGTATGTCAGCAGTGTTTACGTACAACGGCGGGGGTGTCGACCCGGGAGAGACAGCGAATATCAGGTTCACCGTCAGCGAAACGTATCTGGGGGATCCGGTTCGGATTCCGGTGACGATCATCAATGGGGAAAACGAAGGGCCGACGTTGTGTCTCTCTGCGGCCGCACACGGAGACGAACTCAACGGGATCGAGATCGTCCGCGAAGTCGCCCACGAGTGGGACCATACAGAACTCCACGGGACGCTCGTTTGTTTACCCGTGCTCAATGTGCCGGGGTTCATCGCCCAACAGCGGTACCTGCCGATTTACGACCGAGACTTGAACCGTTCGTTCCCGGGACACGCCGAAGGAACGAGCGCGAAACGCATCGCTGACCGCGTCTTTAGAAACTTCATCGAACCGTGCGATCTCGGCTTGGATTTCCACACGTCAACCCGCGGTCGGAGCAATATGCTCCACGTCCGCGCGGATATGGCGGACCCACCGGTCGCGAGAGTCGCCAACGCGTTTGCTTCGAACGTGATCATCGATGGGGAAGGCCCGAGCGGATCGTTACGGAGAGAAGCAAGCGAAGCGGGGACACCGTCGATCACCGTCGAACTCGGCGAGGCCCACCGGTTCCAACGACCGCTCATCGATGCGGCGCTCGAAGGAGTTCTCTCCGTGATGGCCGAATTTGGAATGCTCGACGCCGAAACGGTCAAATGGCCGGGGTGGCGGACGGTAATCGAAGGATCCGACGAAAAGACGTGGCTTCGGGCCGACGCGGGTGGGCTGGTAGATATGCACCACGACCGTGGCTCGCTCGTCGAGGAGGGCGAAACGGTCTGTACCATTTCGAACCCGTTCAAAACGGAAGTGACGAAAATCGAAGCACCGTTTACCGGTTTACTCATCGGGATTCCACAGAACCCGCTCGTGTATCCCGGCAATCCACTATGTCACCTCGTCGCCCTCGAAGGGCCAACACTCCGGGCCTTTCGACAGGTGCGAAAACAAACGGACGAAGGCGGTCAATATTGAGACCGTCCGAATGGCCGACGACGAAATCGTCCTGTTCAACAGCACTCTTATAAACCGGTTCCGGTCCGTGATCCGTTCGCAGGTAGTAACTACTATACCGACTCGGTCCGCACGATACGCTGCATGAGTCAATCGTATGACCGAGGTCTGATAGAGGACTTCGGGCGGTGGCAGGAGTTCTCGGCCGGTATGTGGGCTTGGATCTTCCACAAGTTCACCGGATGGGTGCTCATCGGCTATCTCTTTACGCACATAGCCGTACTCAGCACCGCCACGGTGGATGGGGCGACCTATACCCAGACGCTGCAGGGGCTCGAAAGCCTGCTGCTCGTCCGGTTCTTAGAGGTCGGTCTCTTGGCAGTTGCCGCCTTCCATATCCTCAACGGAATTCGTCTGCTCTTCGTCGATCTCGGCGTTGGGTTGGAGGCACAGGACAAGGCGTTTTACGCCGCACTGATAACGACCGCAGCGATCACCGTTGCGAGCATCCCGACGTTCCTTATGGGGGCGTTCTGAGATGGCGGAGCATTACTCATCGTTCGAACCGAAAGGCACGCGATGGTTGCTTCAGCGGCTCACCGCGGCGTTTCTCGTCGTCGTCTTGGCGTATCACTTCATGCTGTTGCACTTCATCAACCACGCAGCAGACATTACGTTCGCCGGGACCCAAGTACGGATGAGCCAACTCGGCTACTTCCTCACGATGGTGCTGTTCCTGATCGCGGGGACGTTCCACGGTGTCAACGGTGTGTATAACGCCCTTGTCAACCAAGGACTCGACGGCACCCAAAAGACGGTCGTAAAGTGGCTGCTCATCGTTGCGGGCACGCTGCTCATCGTGCAAGGAATCCGCGTTGCGGTCGCTATGACGGGGCTGTTCTAATCATGAGTACGCAAATTCAAGAACAAGAGACCGAAACCGAAACCGAAACCGAACAAACGTCCGAACACCAAACGCGGCGGCTGGCCGAAAAGCGTGAGCGCGCAGATATGAGAGAGCGGGCCGAAGCGGATCTCTCGGATGCGGACGAGATCGTCCGGCTCAAGATCTTCCGCTACGACCCGGAAGTAGAAGGGAAAAAGGATCCCCGATTCGATACGTTCGAGGTGCCGTTCGGCAAAGGAATGACGGTCCTGGATGCCCTCATCTACGCGAGAGATCACTTCGATTCGAGTCTGACGTTCCGACACTCGTGTCGGCAAGCGATCTGTGGTTCGGACGCGCTCTTCGTGAACGGCCGACAGCAACTCGGCTGTAAGACCCAACTCTCCGATTTAGAGTGGCCCGTTCGGATCGAACCGCTCCCACACGCGGAGGTCGTCAAAGACCTCGTCGTCGACATGGAGCACTTTTACGATCAGATGGAGGCCGTCGAGCCGTACTTCCAGACGAACGAGCTTCCGAAGGGCGAACTCGAAGAACAGCGGCAGACCCGAGAGAACCGCGAAAAGGTGAAAATGTCCACGCGGTGTATCTGGTGTAGCGCGTGTATGTCCTCGTGTAACATCGCCGCCGGCGACAACAAGTATCTCGGCCCAGCGGCGATCAACAAAGCCTACCGGTTCGCAATGGACGAACGAGAGGGTGAGGACATGAAAGAACACCGTCTTAACATCATCGAACAGGAACACGGTGTCTGGCGGTGTCAGACACAGTTCTCCTGTACGGTGGTGTGTCCGAAAGACATCCCGCTCACCGAGCACATCCAAGAACTGAAACGCGAAGCCGTAAAGAGCAACCTGAAGTTCTGGTAACCGTACCCTCAAAACCCTACAAAACCAACTTACAAACAATGAGAATACACGAACACGACGTCATTGTGGTCGGTGCCGGTGGAGCCGGGCTCCGTGCCGCGATCGCGGCCCACGAAGAAGGTGCCGACGTCGCGATGGTCACGAAGCTCCATCCGGTCCGCTCACACACCGGTGCAGCGGAGGGCGGTATCAACGCCGCACTCCGGGACGGAGACGACTGGGAACTGCACGCGTACGACACGATGAAGGGGTCGGACTACCTCGGCGATGCGCCCGTTATCGAGACGCTCGCTCAAGACGCCCCCGAAGAAGTGATCCAGCTCGAACACTGGGGAATGCCGTTCTCCAGAGAAGACGACGGTCGCGTTTCACAGCGACCGTTCGGCGGACTGTCGTTCCCTCGAACGACCTACGCGGGCGCCGAAACCGGTCACCACCTGCTTCACACGATGTACGAACAGGTCGTCAAGCGAGGTATCAAAGTATACGACGAGTTTTACGTCAGTCGACTCGCCGTCACGGATCACGACGACCCAGAAGACCGAGAGTGCCACGGCTGTGTCGCATACGATATCAAATCGGGTGATGTCGTTGGCTTCCGAGCGACCGGTGGCGTCATACTCGCAACCGGTGGTGACGGGCAGGTCTTCGATCACACGACCAACGCGGTCGCGAACACCGGCGACGGTCCGGCGATGGCGTACCGTGTCGGCGTTCCCGCCGAAGATATGGAGTTCGTCCAGTTCCACCCGACGACGCTCCCATCGACCGGCGTGCTCATTTCAGAGGGTGTCCGCGGGGAAGGTGGCATCCTCTATAACAGCAAGGGAGAGCGCTTCATGTTCGAATACGGATATGCGAACAACGCGGGAGAGCTGGCCTCTCGCGACGTCGTTTCCCGGGCGGAGTTGACGGAAGTCAACAACGGCCGCGGTATCAACGACGAGTACGTCTACCTAGACATGCGCCACCTCGGCGATGAACGAATCTACGACCGTCTCGAAAACATCATCCACCTGGCGGAGGACTTCGAAGGGGTCAACCCGGTCGAAGAACCGATGCCGGTCAAACCCGGCCAACACTACCACATGGGTGGTATCGAGACGGACGAAAACGGAGAAACCTGTATATCAGGGCTCTACGCCGCCGGCGAGTGTGCGTGTGCCTCCGTACACGGATCGAACCGGCTGGGAGGGAACGCGCTCCCAGAGCTCATCGTATTCGGCGCTCGCGCCGGACACCACGCCGCGGGGAGAGACCTCGGTGAAGCGAAGGTTCAGACCGGCCCGTCAGCCGAAACGGAGGCCGAGGAGAACCTCGATACGCCGGTCGAGCCGGGGGCGATCGATGCGGCCAACGAAGACGTTGCGGCCGATGGTGCGCTCGTCGAGCCGGAGGAAGTCGTCGAATACGCGGTCGAAGCCGAACGACACCGCATCGAAGACCTGCTCGCACACGACGGGACGAACCACGCAGAGATCCGCGAAGACTTACAGAAGGCGATGACGGAGAACGTCAACGTATTCAGGGAGAAAGAAGGCCTGAAAAAGGCGCTCGAAGTCATTCGAGAATGTCGCGAGCGGTATCAAGACGTCGGCGTCTCCGATCCATCGCGGACGTACAACACGGACTTGATCCACACGATCGAGACCCGAAACCTCATCGACATCGCTGAGACGATCACCCTCGGCGCGCTCGCTCGCGAGGAGTTCCGTGGTGCGCACTGGCGGAGAGAACACCAAGAACGTAGAGACGACGAGTGGCTCAAACACACGATGATCGCGTGGAACGACGGATCGCCAAGACTCTACTACAAACCCGTCATTCTCGAAGGCGAAAATAAAACATACGAGCCGAAGATCCGCTCGTACTGAGAACGTCGGCGTTTTTCCGTTTGGGTTTGATCAACCGATAAATCCGTCAGTACTCCATTCAGCGTCGCCGTCTTCCGGTTCGATCGAAGCCGGGGCGCTTATCAATACGAACGCGCATTCTTCGTCATCGTTCCGGATCTGTCTGGTCGCTTCGGGTGGGATCCAGATTGCATCACCGTTCTCCATGGCAACGGGTTCACCGTCGATAACGACCGTAGCCGTTCCTTCAATGAGGATATAGATCTCTTCGTGGCCGTTTTCGGTGTGATCGTGCGGACGGCTCATCCAGTTCGGTTCACACCGGGTGATCGTCACGCCGATCTTCTCACTTTCCAGTGGGTCTCGAAGAAAGTGCATACCACCGGAAACCGGCTCAATATCGCGGTAATTCACGCGCTTGTACGGGCTCATACCTCCGGTACAACGGCCACCGAAATAGGTTTCACGCTGAAATAGTCGATTTATCACGCCGTTGAATACCGTTCGAATTTATTCGGCACGTCCCTCAGCAACCGCGGCTCCGAGTCGTCGAGTCGCGGCTTCCGGATCGTCGCTAGCGGTGATCGCCGAGATGACCGCGACACCGTCTGCGCCAGCTTCGACGACAGCTTCGGCGTTTTCAGGCGTGATTCCACCGATGCCGACGAACGGAAGCTCTGTCACTTCACGAACTGATCGAATTCCCTCGAGACCGATATTTGATTGGTCTGGATCCGTCTCTTTCGAAGTAGTTCCGTAAAC